>JAGQXH010000217.1 GCA_020436695.1 Lewinella sp.
CGTGGAGGTAGATACACCTTTTGTAGTAAGTGCCGCCAAAGGACTGGCAGAACAGTGTATACCCAACATGCGGGGTATTATGATGGCCAAGCGCAAGCCGCTGCAGATAATAGATCCGGTAGCCGTGGATGATCCCGTAACGGTGGTGAGCTACGAACTGCCGCCGGCCAAAGGTCAGGTTAAGCTGATCGATCCGGAAAATATGGATGAACTGGTGCGCCTGTTGCACGAAGAGGCTAAGGTTATTTAGTCGATAGTCAAAATTATTCAATTCCGACTGCCGACTAACAAAATTCTCAAAGACTTAAAACATTCAATATATTATGGTACTCGTTTATGCAGAGTCACAAAAAGGAATACTAAAGAAAGCTGCTTTTGAAGCAGTTACTTACGGATATAAAACCGCCCAGGTATTGGGTAGTGAATGTGTTGCCCTGGTATTGGGAAAAACCGGAGATCCCGGCCAGTTGGGCCAGTATGGCGCATCAAAAGTGTATCAGATCGAAGATCCGGCCGTAGAGCAGTTCGACAGCCAGGTCTATACCTCCGCTATTGCCGGTGCGGCCAAAGAGGTAGGAGCCAATGTGATCATTTTGAGCCATACTTCTACCGGTAAATCACTGCTGGGTCGATTGGCTGCCCGACTGAAAGCCGGCTCTGTTCCCGGCGTAAATGCCGTGCCTACTGTTGATCATGGTTTTCGGGTGCAAAAACCGGTTTTTTCCGGTAAAGCCATTGCCGAAATGGAACTCAAGACCGACATCAAAGTCCTTTCTCTCATGGCTAACGCCATCAAGCCGGAGAAAGTGGGAGATGCCGTAGGTGTTGCATCTCTTTCCGTGACACTGGCAACTGCCCGGGTAAAGGTTAAAGAAGTAAAGCGGGTAGAAGGCACCGTGCCCCTGCCGGAAGCAGACCTGGTCGTATCCGCCGGCCGCGGCATGAAAGGTCCCGAAAACTGGGGTATTATTGAGGATCTGGCTACGGCACTTGGTGCTACTACAGCCTGTTCCCGCCCGGTAGCCGATACCGGCTGGCGCCCTCACTACGAGCACGTAGGGCAAACAGGTATTGCCATTCGTCCGAACCTGTATATCGCCATCGGCATTTCCGGAGCCATCCAGCACCTCGCCGGTGTGAACAACTCCAAGACCATCGTAGTGATCAATAAAGATCCGGAAGCACCTTTCTTTAAGGCGGCGGATTACGGCGTGGTGGGTGACCTCTTTGAGGTAGTTCCGCGTTTGACGGAGGCGGTGAATAAATTAAAGCACGAGGGATAATTTGGAGAGTCGCCTGATGCCGGTCAGCTGCTAAAGTTGCTAATCGGCATCAGATTCGCTCCTTCAATATCCGATAAACCTCTTCGTATTCGCTGATCATCTCGATCTTCACCTGCCGGTTGCGCTCCCTTCGCAACTCGTTATCCGGGACAGCATATCAACATACAGCTTTCCTCCATCGCTGGTTAGTCCCCAGACATTAGATTTCAGCGCTGTTTTTCCTTCCCATAAAATGTCTTTTTCAGTATCCAGCGAACAGCTTATACGTCTAAGTGAAAAGTTAGTGATTTTCATGGATAATCGCTCTAAATTATTAGGGCCGCTACCCTGTTTTAAAAAGTTATGCGTAAATTTCACAAAGTAGTATGACGGAAATAAATGAACCAATTTTTCTCCGTCACAAAGGCAAAACCAGATTAGATGAATAAGATCCTGCTCTCCGCAATATTGCTTAGCCTTCCGGCCTTCCATGTCGTGCAGGGGCAATCTTTCGAACCCGCATCGGTTACTCTGATGATCGAGCGCTATAAGACCGACTCCCGTGGCCCTTACAAAGACATTCGATGGTTCTGTCCGGACGGCAGCGTTATTCCACCCAAGGAAAAATGTCCGGAAACCGGGGGTGTGCAGCGGGCGCGCTACAAAGATGAAGTGAGTCAACTGGCCGAAAAACAACATATTTTTCTGGGGCAGATCCTGGCCAATACCGATCAGGACGAATTCTGGGATGCCGCCAATAACCACTCCCGGCTCAAACAGTACCAACTGGAGAAATACCTGCGCGCCGTAGACGACGGCTGGATACTGAGAAAAGGCCAGTTCTATCGTGGTGCGATCCAGGTGGAGGACGAAGAGAACTGGGGGTTGGAATTTTTCCGCTGGCTGCTGGTCCATGATGAGGTATGGGAAAAAGATTTTTTCCTCCTGCGGCAGGCGGCTAAAGATATTCCCCACCAGGGAGACAACAACCGGGCTCAGACGGTCCGGGCACTATCCAAAGATATTTCGGATACCTATCTTCCTTTTCAGGATCTGCGGGTGAAGATCCACGGCCAACCCGAAGCTGCGGATATCCAGCGGGTAAAGGATTTCAAACAGCTCCATCGCTCCAAACTGAGCAGTGACAATCTCAAGAAAATGGATCAGTTGGTGCAGGAAATGGAACTCCTGTTTGCTGAAGTAGATCTGGCCGATCTGCAAAAATTGATGAAGAACCTTCCCCAATCCGCAGAGCTTGCTCAATTGATCGGCGCTTTTATCCAACATCACAGCGCCACCGCTTTTACTCCTGACCGGGTATCGGCCGCTTCCGATCTATTGATGAACATTCGTACCCAGGGCACGAGCGTCAAAGGGGGGAAAGCCCGGCTGGCACTGATCGATATTTCCAACAAACTGGAAGAGATCATCTTCAAAGAGGCCGGAGCCTGGGAAACGGACAATGGCAATGCCCTGCTGGAAAAGATCTGCTACCTCAACAAAGCCGCCACCGGAGCCGGTTTCCTGGAGGTCTGGGAATATGAGCCCCAGCAGGTAGCCGCCCCCACCGACACCGATATCTCCCTGATCGCCTTGAACGAACATTTCGAAAATGCCCGCCGCCGGGTGGAATGGGGCGCCGGTATGAGTCGGGCCGTCTACGGCGAAACGGTGAATCGGTTTGCCGCTTTCGAACCGCTGGCACTGGGCTTCCTGGATGATCGCGTGCGGGCATCCATCTTATTGCCCATGGGGCAAAGTGTAGGGCAACTTGGGGATTTTGTCTCCGAACAGGCCGGACTGTCCAATCAGTTATTGGGGCTGGATCATCAGAGTGATGCCCGCGGTCTCAACCCAGGCTACGCCATGGGTGAGTTAGAGATCGTATCCGGTGATCAGGAGGAACTGACGGTCGACAAAAATAAGATCTATGTTTTCGAACGCCCTCCTTCCGATCTGAAACCCGTTGCAGGTATTGCTACCGTCTCGGAGGGCAACATGGTATCGCACGTGCAGCTACTGGCCCGTAACCTGGGGATACCAAACGCCGTTGTATCCCAACAAAACATGGAAGATATGCGCCGCTTCGCCGGTCGAAAAGTCTTCTATGCGGTCTCCAACAAGGGCACCATACTGATGAAGATCGCCGATGACATGACGGAGGAAGAGCAGCAACTGTTTGCCGTAAAACAGCGCGATGAACAACGCATCAGTGTGCCGGTCGACAAGATCCGGTTGGAACAAACCCACGTTCTGAACCTGCGGGACCTCAAAGCCTCCGACTCCGGCAAACTCTGCGGGCCGAAAGCCGCTAACCTCGGCCAGCTCAAGCAAATGTTCCCGGATATGGTAGTAGAAGGACTGGTGATCCCCTTTGGTATCTTCCGTAATCATCTTGATCAGCCGATGGCCGGTACGGGGCAGAGCTACTGGGCCTACCTGAATGGTGTATTCGAGCAGGCCACAGCCAAAAGAGAAGCCGGAGAAACCGAAGCCACCGTGGAAGCATTTATGCTGGCTGAGCTGGAAGTGCTGCGTACCCGGATCAAGGAGATCCCCATGCTACCAGAATTTGAGGCAGAACTCAGAAAAGGCTTCACCGAAGTGTTGGGCGACAAAATGGGCAATGTCCCCGTCTTCCTGCGTAGCGACACCAATATGGAAGACCTGAAGGAATTTACCGGTGCCGGCCTCAACCTGACTTTGTTCAATGTAGTGGATGCGGACAAGATCTGGCAGGGCATTAAAGATGTATGGGCTTCTCCGTACACGGAGCGCAGCTATAAGTGGCGGCAACGTTATCTGCTCAATCCGGAAAACGTTTTCCCTTCCATTCTCATTATCCCCAGTGTAGATGTGGAATATTCAGGAGTGATGATCACCAAGGGCATTACGACCGGGCGGATTGAAGATGTGACTGTTGCCTTCAGCCGGGGTGCCGGCGGAGCAGTAGACGGCCAGGCCGCCGAATCTTATCTGCTGCATCAGGGATGGGGCAACCAATTGCTGTCCCCGGCCCGTGAACCCTACTACAACCGGCTTCCCAAAACGGGAGGTACCAAAAAGATGACGGCCACTTTTGAACAGCCTATTTTAAACCAGGAAAATCTGACGGACCTGCGTGACCTCGCGGCAAAAATGCGTCAAATACTTCCAACAGCACCGGGCGTAGAAACGGATGGCCCCTTCGATATCGAACTGGGCTTTCTCGACAACCGGATCTGGCTGTTTCAGGTGAGGCCATTCGTCGAAAACAAAAAGGCAGTCGCCTCTACCTATTTGGAATCCATTACTCCGGTGATACCGGAAACCAAAATGATCGATCTCACTACCGCGTGGTGATCCATTTGTTGTCCGAAAAAATCTACTGATCATGAAACTGACTGTCTATTTTTTATCGATCCTGCTCCTGCTGGTCACTATTCCGGTACGCCTCAGCTCTTACCCCATTGATGGATATGAGACGACGGGTATCAGGCGGCTGGCCCGCCTGCAGGCGGTTGTAGACGGTACGATCAAGGATACGGCCCCGATTCCGGGGGCCATGAAATCGATCAAGGATATCAAGTTGAATTTATTTGACAGAACGGATATTATCGCTGACAGTCTGCCAGATCGCGATCCGGCATTGCAGAAGGCACTGAATGGGTTGTTCCCAAATATGCACGAAAGCTATTCCATAGCGCTGATGAATATCACGCCCGGCCAACCTTTGCAATACGCGGACCGTCAACCTACCCGGGGGTTTCAGCCGGGCAGCGTCGGCAAGCTGGCCGTTGTGACCGGTATCTTTTGCGAACTCGAAAATCTCTATCCGGATTCATTCCATCTGCGGCAAAATCTCCTGCGGGAGCGCAAGGTTCGCGGTGGTCGCTGGGCGGTATACGACGAGCACACTGTTCCTTTTTACGACCCGGAAACCAAAAAATTTTTCAAGCGACAGGTACAGGAATCGGATGTATTTACACTTTACGAATGGATAGACCACATGCTTTCTGTGAGCAATAATGGTGCTGCAGCGGTAGTTTGGCGTGAAGCCATGTTGCTGCGTGTATTCGGCCAAGACTATCCGTCGCTAACCGAAGAGCAGGCCGAGGCTTATTTCAAGAACGTCCCGAAAAAAGAATTGTCCGACCTGTCCATTTCCGTGGTCAATGATCCATTGCGGGATATGGGCATCACCGAAGACGAATGGCGGCTGGGCACCATGTTTACCCGGGGCGCTACGGGTATCGTTCCGCCGCAGGGTGGCAGCCTGGGTACACCGAAAGGGCTCATGAAATGGATGCTGGCGCTGGAAAACGGCAAGATCATCGATCCGGCCACCAGCCTGGAGATCAAGCGGCTGATGTATATGACCGACCGGCGTATCCGCTATGCGGCTTCACCGGCTATCAAGGAAGCCGCAGTTTACTTTAAGTCCGGCAGTTTGTATAAATGCAAGCCCGAAGAAGGTTATCAATGCGCCAAGTACAAGGGTAATGTGGACAATTACATGAACTCGGTGGCCATTGTGGAACATGGAGACAGCTTGATCTATATGGTGGCTCTGATGTCGAATGTGTTGCGGAAGAATTCCAATACCGACCATAATGCGCTGGCGGCGCGGATCGATAAGATCGTTAGGGAAAATATTAAAGAGGAAGAATAAGTCGAGGGGGCGTTGCCAGTTGCCGGTTGATCAGTTGACAAACCGGCAACTGACAACATGCTGATTGTAAATGCTCATTAAGATAAAAAATCGGGGTGTTCTAACTGCGTCAAGCTGATCTTCCACTCTGGAGGCCGTTCATGATCTCAAAAGTTTCCGTAGCGTAGACCCGGACCTTTTTCTGCTCACTCCGCATTCCCGTTTTGACCAGGGCCAGGTATTTAGGCTCTCTCAACTGCCGGATAATATATAGGACGGCCAGGGCAATTCGTACATCCTTTCCCTGGAGCAGACGGGAGTAGCATTCGTATTCATCGGGGATCTTCAATCCCAGGCGTTTGATCACTTTTTCAGATACCCCTTCCATCATCGCGCTTTCCACCAGCGGGATAAGTACTTTTTTCAGGTTGGGTTCCAGCAAATTGTCCAGAAACTCCAGCGCATCGTTGCGCATATCGGCCTGTTTGCTCTGAATACTGCGGTAGATATTGTAGATATCATCGGGCGGATATTTCAGGCCCAGGAGGCGGAAGATCCGTTCCAGATTACGATCGAGCCGTCCTTCCAGTAAACGGATCAGACCGGAACGCCCTTCAGCCACGGCCGTTTGGTCAACAGTAGGTTGTTTGCCGGGCTCGGCTATTTTATTTTGTACGTACAGGATTGCCAGTGTATCGGAATAGAGCTGTGCTTCCAGCAGTATATTGCGGATCACGCGGTCTCGCTGAAATCGCAGATAGGGAAATTGGGTGTTCAGATGGTTAAGTGCCCGCAATACTTCAAAACGGACGACCTGATCCGGATGCTCGAACTGTTGAAAAAGAAAATCAACCGCAGATTGTGTTCCGATATGCCCGATAACGGCGGGGATTGTCCGCTTTAATGCTATGTTTTCGTCCGGATTTTCAATCCTGATCTTCAATTCCCGGAGTATTTTTTCTCCGTACAGGGCCAGTGACTGGGTTGCAGTAGTCCGAAACTTCTGATGCTCCAGAATATCGACCAGAGAGGGTATAAAGTTCACCTCCTGGGTAAATCCGGCGGATAGTACCGCCTGTTTGACGACCTCTTCCGAATCAGCCGTCAGTGATTCGCCTATGTAGTCGTAATGAGCCGTGAGATGCCCGTAGGCGATCACTTTCAATACCATGATACGTATGAACTGATACCGTTCGGGATCAGTTATGGACGGCAGTTGCTGCATAGCATCTTCCAGTCGTTCGGCCAGCCGGGATTCCTGCCTCAGGTAAGCATTGTTCTGCACTTCGTGCGAGAGACTCACCAAAGCGGCTCCATACACCCGGTAATCATCCTCCTGTAAGTAGCGTTCGATGACCTGAAGCCGATCCGCCGAGCGATGCTCGATCAGATATTCAAAAGCCTTGATCTTTACCTTCTGAGATTCGTCTTTGGTCAGCGGTTCCACCAGCTCAGAGATATTATGGCCCTTGACGAAGTAAAGGTAATGGAGGGTAGCAGCCCGGACATCACTGATACTGTGCTGCAAGAGCGGAAGGGCTTCTTCAAAAAAACGGTCATCCCGTGCTTCCCGGATCTTCTGCAATACAAATAGAATCTGTTTTCCCGCTCCGTGCCCTAGTACTTTTTTCAGGCCGCCCACCACTGACTCCTGGGTAAGATCAAGCTCCGTTCTCGTATCATTCGGCTGTACTTTACCAACCCGACGCTTAAAATGTTGTAGGTACTCTTTTCTGATCTCCAAAGCCAGCCATCCCCATACCAGCAAGAGCGCAAGGGTGATCGCACTGATGGTGCGGGTAGACAGATCCAGCCCATTGACCACAAAAATAAGGATCAGACCGCTGATGCCTGTTGCCAGACTATCGACAAACACGTCAATGAAGGTTTTCGATTGGTTTTTTATTTCCTGCGGAATGGGCAGAATGAGTAATTCTACCGCCGCCTTATTGATGGATTGTTTCAGACTGCCATCGGCCATTTTGAGAATGACTGCTACCCACAGTTCCGGGATAAACAGTAGTAAAGCGGCCGCCAAAAATATGCTGCCCGGCAAAAAGAACAGCGAGGTGCCCACACCCAATGTACCCACCAACCTACGGGTCAGGAAGAGTTGTAGAAAAAGCGAAATAAGATTAAAAGTAGAGAACCAGAAGCCCAAAAAGGCCGTCAGGTTATCGGGGTCGGGAATGTGCAGGGCGGCCAGATCACTAAACTGATAGTCTACCAGCTTGGCCACTACCACACTGATACCGACAATGCCGGCCAAAAGGCTCAGGTGTTTGGAGGCCATGATCTGTTGCAGAGGAAGAGGCGTCCACTGTTTACTTTGTTTCTTTTTCTTGACCAGCGGGACGGGGGAGAAGTGGATGTTCTGCTTCCAGACAAAGTTGGTAATGGGCAGGCAAAACGACAGCAGGAATGCACCGGCGAAAGGCAGGTTCTCACTCCCCATCCAGGGGGCCAGCAAAGAGGTAAGGTACCCACCGAAGATCCCTCCGGCAATCGCCCCGGCGCCAATGAAGCCGAAGAGCCGTTTCGCCTCCCGGGTATTAAACACCATACTGGCCAGCACCCAAAACTGGGAAGCGGATAGTACCGCAAAGATGGATACCCAGAGATAGAAACAATAGAGCACCCAGCTTTCCAGGATGTTGGTGCGCAAAAACAGTCCGAATAGGATAAGGGTGGCTACCGAAGACCGCAGGGTGAGCTTAATGATCTGATGAAGCGATACCCGGTTGAGGGCGCGTGCATACCACAGGGAAACCAGGCCTGCAAAAACAGCGACCAGGATAAACGCCTTAGGCAGGCTTTCCGCCCCGAATTTGGCCAGGAAAAGACCATTGACCGTAGGCTTGACGATCAGAAGGGTGGAAATGATCAGAAAAATATTGAGCTGCATCAATACAGCCCGCCGCATTTCCCCCTCTCTTACGTCGAAAGTTTTACTCAGTAATTCGCTAAGTTGCTCGCGGATATTTATCATGACAATCTTTTCCGCGAGCCAAAATACTGATTTTTAGCCGGCCCGGGAATAGGCTTTTAGCGGGCAGATGCAGTTTTGCTTCCCGGCTTTACCTGAATGACCTTTTCTACTGCCTGGACCAGCTCACGACAGATAGACTCTCCGGCCGGATCATCGATCAGGGCAACCAGAATATAATGGCGATTTGGCCCGATCACCAGTGCAGAATCGGCGTGGAAGTTTTTCCATGAACCGGATTTGCGGTATATATCCGCCTGCGGAGCCAGTCGATCCAGCGTATTGACGAACTTGTGATGCAGTTCCGGATCTTTCATGATATCCATCATCTGGGCCGAACGCTGGGGAGAGACCAGTTGCCCCATAGACAGCAGATAATAAAAACGACAAACCTGGCTGACCGTTGCAGCGTGGCTCAGTCCCTGAATGGGATCCGGATAGCGGGCGCCACTGCTGGCATAACGTTTGCCTACCCATAATCCACCGCCATAATTACGGTCGTACAATTTATACCGTGGATCGGTCAGCACCTGTTCGATCTTTTTATACCCCAGACGGTCGATCATTCGTGTAGACGCCTGGTTATCGGACCGGCTGATCATGATCTTCATGTCGTGCAGGACTTCCTCGGTTTCTGCTAATTCCTTATTTTCCAATGCATCCATGGACGCCAGTAAAATGGCGATCTTCGGCAGGCTGGCTGCATACATCATCTGGTTGCTATTGACGGCAGCAAACCGAACGTCATTGGGATGGTACATATCTACCAGGCCCACCGCCATTTTTTTATTGTCGATCAGTGCTCGCCATTTATCATTGCTGCGTAATTCTCTCCAGAGACTGGACTGTAAACGGTTGTCGGTCAGGTTGCGAAGTGGCTTTACCTTGAAAGTGGTAAAAGCGGTAGGATCAGACACAAAACTGGTCTGCGGTTGCGCACCAAGCGCCAGGGTAAGCAAGCTTACCGAAAGTAATAACCCCAATTTCTTTAGCATAGCGTGTTTCTAGATTTGAAGATCTCCTAATCACCAATTATTCCGCATAACGCGCATCGATATTACAAAATTTTACCGCACGCTGCTCTTTTATGGCGAAAAAAATATTTTCCGGTCTGATAAGTTGAATTTTGCAATTCGACATGATCGCTTTTATACGGTCTGAAAGCTGCACAGTAAGTGGCTTTCAAGCAGTTAAACCGGCAAAAATTTGGGCAAAAAAGTGATTATCGCTATCTTGAGTAAATAGTACTTAGTCAGTTATGTTCAAATAATAATTCTCGTGTTCCATTGCTTCATTGTTGCATTGAGATGACAGCCATGAAACAATGGAACCATGTAGCATCAATCAGCCCGTAGAGGGATATATTGGCTAAATTTTGTGTTATTGAATTTTAATTGACCAGTGTATTAACATTAAAACTAAACCACACAAACCCCGGTTACTATGGAATCTTCAATGGCAGCCTATGCCGCTGTACTGTTGTACGCCATTCCCATTCTCTTTTCATTCATTATCATCGAGGCATTCTATTCCTGGTGGAAAAAAACGAGGGTATTTCGTAGCCTGGATACCATCTCCAGTATCAGCAGCGGAATAACGAACACCCTGAAAAGCGTATTGGGACTCACGATCTTCATCATCGGTTACGAAAAGCTGGAAGCTCATATCGCCTTCTATGAGATCCAGGCAAGTTGGCTGGTATACTTCATTGCTTTTCTTTCCCTGGACTTCGCTACTTACTGGAGCCACCGGCTTTCGCATGAGATCAACTTTTTCTGGAACAAACACGTGGTCCATCACACCAGCGAGGAATACAACCTGGCTGTTGCGCTCCGGCAGCCCATTTCCGAATTTGTCAGCCTGTTTTTCATTTTCATGTTCCCGGCGGCACTGTTGGGCGTACCGCCCGAAGTGGTGGCCCTGCTCACACCCGTTCATTTCCTGCTCCAGTTCTGGATACACACGCCCCACATCGGCAAACTGGGGATACTGGAGTACGTCATTGTCACCCCTTCCCAGCACCGGGTACACCACGCACTGAATGACATCTACATCGATAAAAATCTCTCCGGCGTGTTCTGCATCTGGGATCGTATGTTCGGCACTTTTCAGGAAGAACTGGAGGAGGAGCCTCCGGTATACGGCAGCACCCGGCAATTAAATACCTGGAATCCCATCCGGCACAACTTCGCCCATCTGTGGCTGATGGCCCGTGACGCCTGGTATACGCATAGCTGGTGGGACAAACTCCGGCTTTGGTTCATGCCTACCGGCTGGCGTCCGGAAGACGTAAAGGCCCGTTTCCCGGTACGTTCGGTCAATGAATTCAGTCTGGTGAAATACAATACGGAAGCATCTCCGGCGTTGCACGTCTGGGCCTGGGCACAGTGTGTGATCGCTAATCTCATGCTGTTTC
>JAGQXH010000218.1 GCA_020436695.1 Lewinella sp.
GGTTGGTGTTCTCAACCCGCTGCCTTCAGTAACGCCAATGCAACGGACGAAGCCACCGTAGAAAAACCTTACTGTTTTTTTGATACCGATACCAACCGGGATATCTGGTTTTCCTTCACCGCTATCGGCAACACGATAAACATTTCTGTCACCGGGGATTATGATGCCGGGCAACAGGATGTAGGCGGCACCCTGCGCAATCCCAACATTGCCCTTTATTCTGGCACCTGCGGCAAACTAACCGAAGTAGAATGTGTGGGAGACGGCATCGGCATAAATACCGTAAATACGCTGGCCGGTCCGCTGGCCGTAGGTTCCGTATACTATATCCGAGTCAGTGCACAGGACGGTAATGACGGTACTTTTCAATTGTGTGTTAACAATTACAACTCTGTACCCGCCCCATCGGGAGACTGCGAACCGGGGGTAATACTTTGTGATAAATCTCCCTTTTCCGTAGAACAGGTCTCCGGTGCCGGCAACAACCCCAATGAGCTTACCGGGATCTTTTGCCAGGGCGGCGGCGCAGTATCAGAATTTGCTACCAGCTGGTACAAATGGACCTGTGATCAGCCTGGTTCATTGACTTTTACCCTTACTCCGCTCAATCCTGCTGATGACCTCGATTTCTACCTGTTTCGCCTGCCCAACGGGATCGATGATTGCAGTGGCAAGATATTGTTGCGTAGTATGTCTTCCGGCGAACAGGGAGGCGCTCCTTTTTCCGCGTGGGAACCGTGCACCGGCCAAACGGGTATGAGCCTTACCGATAATGACGTTAGCGAAGACTGCGGCTGTCAGGCCGGCGACAACAACTTTGTGGCCGGAATTGATATGGATGCGGGGGTCAGCTATGCACTGGTGATCAGCAATTTTTCTAATTCCGGCAGTGGTTTTTCCATTGAATTCGGCGGTACAGGCACCTTCCTCGGGCCAACCGCTGATTTTGAGGCTGTGCCTCAATCAATCTGTGTGGGTCAGGCCATTACCTTTACCGATCGTTCTTCTTATGTAGGCAATCTGGTTGGTTGGGCCTGGAATTTCGGTCCCGATGCCAATAACACTACCGCATCCGGGCAGGGCCCTCATACCGTGGAATTCCATCGCCCCGGTCTAAAAGGTATTCAGCTCACCGTAGAGGCCGAGCGCGGCTGTATCGTAACCGCCACCGTACCGATCCTGGTGGAATGTTGCGCCAATCACTTCAACAGCGACGGGGTCGCCTCGGGCCTGGTCTGCCCCGGCACCAATACCGGCTCCATTGATCTGGAAGTAAGCTCCAACTATCCGCCTCTTTCCTACAACTGGAGTACCGGCGATGTGCGCGAAGACGTCAATGGCCTACCCGCGGGTGATTATTCGGTATCCGTAGTAGACGATGTGGGATGTAGTACCGAGCTTTCCTTTACGGTGGACAGTCCACCCGATTTTGTGTTCGATACCCTGGTCACCATGCCTACCTGCAACGGGGGCACGGACGGTGCAGTAACCCTGGCCGTTAGTGGCGGCACACCGGATTACGAATACAACTGGGAGAGCAGTGGTTTCGGCCCGGACAATACGCTCAGTAATATTTCTCAGGGTGATTATTCACTGGTGGTAAGAGATATGAACGGGTGCGAAACCGATATGCTTCTGCCGGTACGCGAGTTGGAACTGATACTCGACCCCATGGCCGAGGCCATTACTCCGCCATCCTGCTTTGGGTTTTCCGACGGCCGCATTCAACTCAATATCGACAATGGTCTGCCGGCTTACCAATACAATTTCAACGACGGGAACGGTTTTGTCAATAGTAATACCAGGAACAATCTTTCGTCGGGTGTCTACACTGTGGACGTTCGGGATGCCAATCTCTGTAAGGGGGCATTTACCTTTACAGTAGAAGACCACCCACCTCTGGAACTTGAGTTTGATCCAACAAATATCAGTTGTTTCGGGCTATCGGACGGTACGATCACGGCACTTCCGGTAGGTGGAGTGGGCAATTATGCTTACAACTGGCAAACGGGTACTTCCAGTGAGACGCTGGATGGATTACCAGCCGGGAGCTATGCTATCACTGTACTGGATGGAAATGGTTGTGAGATCGATGGCGTGGTTACCCTCACACAGCCTAATCAATTGTTCCTGGACATTGTGGACATACTGGACAATATTTGCTTTGGAGATGAAGATGGAGAGGTGCAGATACAGGGCTCCGGAGGTACCGGCCCCTACGAATACAGTGCGGATGGGCTGACTTTTCAGTCTTCCACTTCCTTCGGCAATTTACCTGCCGGTAATTACACCTTTACGATCCTGGATGCTTTGGGGTGTACAGAAACTACAGATGCCACGGTTAACCAGCCGGCAGAGTTAACCGTAGACGCCGGAGAAGATCAAACGATCAATCTCGGATATTCCACTACTATCCGGGCCCTGCCCAGTGATCCTTTAGTCACTTATAGCTGGTCACCGGATCAGGAGGATATTTTCCGCTGTCTGTTCGATGATTGTCAGTCGGCCGAGGTAATGCCCCTAAATTCAACGATCTTCGAGGTAACCGTAACGGACCTCACCGGCTGTATTGCCACCGATTCGGTTCGGATCGGAGTGATCAAGAACCGGCCGCTTTACATTCCGAATGCTTTTTCCCCGAATAATGATGGGCCCAATGATTACTTTACCATCTATGCCGGCCCCTCAGTAGAAAGCATTCAAAGCCTGCAGATCTTTGACCGCTGGGGCGAACTGGTTTTCTCGCGGCAGGATTTCCCCCCCAATGATGAAAGCATGGGCTGGGACGGCACTTTCAATGGACAGCTTCTTAATCCGGGCGTTTTTGTCTATATGGCGGAAGTACGGTTTATTGATGGGTTCAGTGTGAGGTACAAGGGGGATGTAACGCTTGTCAGGTAAATTGATGTTGTGATTCTGTAATGCTGTAATTCTGTGATGCGGAGAAAGGTAGTATAGAGCATCATAATTCAGGCCGCAATTGATGGATGACTATTGCTTCAGATAACCACATTAGGACGATGCAATGACCCGATTATTAATTCAGCACTGCACCACAACATAACATTACAACATCACAGTATCACAACATCATCATATGAGGGCGATGCAATGACCCAATTATTTACCCTACACTGAACCGCATCACAGAATTACAGCACCACAACATCCAAGTATTATTTAATCGGATAGATCACTCTAGTAAGTATCTGGTTCGGGTCAGATACTGTGGTAGGATCCGTCACATACTCTTCCATGACGGGCATTTCCACTTCCAGTTTTTTAAGCAGGATGTAGTTATCCACTATGTTGTGGGCACGATCCATATTTTCGTAACTACCGTAATAATTCAGTACAACGGCTTTTCCCTTCGGCAGGGTGACCGTCTCAAATTCACCACCCAGCTTGACCTCCTCGGATACCGGTATGGCGGCCATCATATCAGAAGTCTGACTGGCATCATCCCAGGTGAAATAAACGCCACAGGGTTGGCCGGCCGGCGTGATATTCTTACCCATTAAAGCCGAATAGACTTTACCCAGATTCTCGGTATAGAACTGCTGTACATCACTCATTTTAACCGTTTTCCGGACACCTACCACGTAAGGGAAAGGCATGTCGGTCTCGACGATGGTCTGCTTGGGTGAACTGTTCTTTTCCTCCATTTCGATCAGGTTTTTCAAATTAGACAATCCTTTTTCAAAATCCTTTCCGGTCTGTTCTTCCATATCCACGAATAACATCATTGCATTCATGGGGTAGGGCATTTCGGCAGTAAATCCCCAGCTAACCTGAATACCATTGTCAGCCCGGGTAAAGGTGAACGGCGCTTTGGCGGAACCCATTCCGTCAAATTCCACATCGACCAGTATTCTTTCGTTCAACACGGATTCTTCGATCGTCATTTTACCACTACCGGTCTTTTCTCCTTTCCAGGTATAGTAGGCACCCACTCCTTCTGTTTTTTCACCCATGGTCATAACCGACTCCGGATCCATTTCTTTCCAGGGCGACCACTTTTCCCAGGTGGTGAGGTCATTCACGGTGTTAAACACCTTTTCTCTCGGGGCATTGATGACGATGGAACGGGCTGTTTTCATTTCCTTTGGAGCAATGACTCCCAGCAGTAAAACAAGAACAATCAATACACCGATAACGATACCAGCGATCTTTAAGGCTTTCATAAGGGTATATTTGGTGAATAAAAGTCTTTCAATTCACATAAATTGTATTACAAAAATAAAATAAAAATTAATTGTTGCAAATAAAACAAATTATTTCCGCCTCCGTTTTCTTCATTTGCCGGTAGTCGGTGTAAATTTGTCGACGGCAAAAAACCATGAGCATTGACCAAAAACTACTGCATATACCTCTTTTCCCTGCTGTTCCTGCTACCCTGCCTGTTGCGGGCTCAGGAAGCCAATGTTGAGATCAAGGTGTATGATTTTACCAGTGGTCTTAGCCATCGCAATGTATTCAAAATATTGCAGGATGAGGAAGGCTATATGTGGATGGCGACCATTAACGGTCTGAATCGCTTCGATGGTTACGAATTTCTCACCTTTAACAGTACTTCTTCCGAACATCGGATACCACACGATGCCATTTCGGATATGGTGCTCGATGCCAGTGGTAATTTATGGCTCTCTCATCCGGATTTTCTGTATCACCTGCCTAAGTCCAACCTAAAGGGAGAGGAAATCCAGGTAAAGCAGGGCGCCATCGTTCGACGCGAGTCGGTTGTCCCTTATAATCTGCACTTTGACCGATCCGGCAAACTCTGGATGGCAACCTATGATGAAAGCTCGGGCCAGACCAGCATCCAGGTATATCGTTCCGATTCAACTTTACATACCTTGCTGGAAGTACCCGGCCAGTATCCCAAGCGGCCGATCGCCTCCTGGGAAGGACTGATCTACCTGGGAGCCCATGATAACCACATCTGGGTACTGGATCCGGCCGGAGAGAGAAAAGAAGAGATCATTTTGGCTGGTCCGGATAATGAAAAATCGGTGATCGTACAATTCCAGACCACACCGGATGGCATCTATGCCCTCCTGGATAATGGGAAGGTATACGTCAAGCGTCCTACCTGGAAAACCTTCCGCGATCATCCGGTCAATGCCCTGATCGGACGAAGATCGCCCCGGGCCGGCACTATTCTGGTGGATGAACTGGAAAATCTCTGGATCGGCGGCCGCGGCATCCTATGGTTTTACGACGATCTGTCCAAAAGGCTGATCGATTACGATATACCGATACGGCAGCAAGTAAAGAATACCTGTACTTACCGGCATCTATATCAGGATCGCAGCGGTACCATTTGGGTCTCTTCGGATTTCGGAGCCATCAAGATCGTGCAGTCCGACCGTTTGTTTGCTCAGTACCTTAGCGGTGGCAGTGAATACTGCAGCAATGTTTTCTGTAGCACACGCGGCATTACCGAAGATCCGCAGGGACGAATTTATATTTCCTACTACAATTCCATTCATATACTCGATCCGCAGACCAACGGTATTCGGCCCTTGTTTCCCTCCAATGACTTCTTCAACTTTCCCTATGGGCTGTTGTATTACAGGGGCTCTTTGTGGACGGGCAACGGACTGCGGATCAATATGGATGATCTTCGTGTGGACACCCTATTTCAAAAACCGCAACAGGATCTGGGAGTGGTGATCGCCGATCGAAACGGGACGCTCTGGATGGGTTTCCAGCAATGGCTGTACCAGTACAATACCACCAAAGACAGTCTATACCTCTTCGAAGACAGCCAGGGGACCTGGGACAGTCTGGCCGGAACCATCAGCTATTTGTACGAAAGTCCCAGCAGCGGTGATATCTGGATCGGCACGCTGGATGCCGGCCTTTATCGTCTGGCCGATGGTAAAGAACGAATGATCCATTACTCGGCTGATGTGAACAGTCCGGCCCGTTTGAACAGCAATCAGATCAACGTCATTTACGAAGATAGTGACGGATTCTACTGGTTGGGCACAGCCAGCGGACTACACCGCCTCGACCCCAGTACCGACGAACTGATCTATTTTGGCCCGGATGAAGGTCTGCCCAATCATTTCATTAACGGTATACTGCCGGAAGGCGACAGCGTATTATGGATCAGTACCGACAATGGACTCTGCCGGTTTAGCCTCAGCAATTATTCCTGTACCAACTTCACCATCCAGGACGGCCTCTCCTCCAATGAGTTTAACCGTATCTCTTTTTATAAATCCCGTGCAGGCAAGATGTATTTTGGCGGATTGAACGGGGTAAATGCCTTCTTTCCAAGCCTCCGCTTTCTGGAGGAAAGCCAGAGTCGACGTGAAGCAGATCTCCTGTTCACCGGTTTTACCCGGCTGGATGGCGATTCAGATCAGTTGTACATTACCAATACCGGGCTGAATTCACATGACACGATCACCCTGTCCTATCACGATAAATCTTTCTCCTTCCAGTTTGCACTGGCAGATTATCGCGAACCGGAAACCAATCAATACAGCTATCGGCTGGAAGGGTACGAAGCCGACTGGACGCCGCCCGGTACGGTGCACAATGTCCGCTACAACAATCTGCCGGCTGGAAAATATACCTTTCGCGTACGAGCCCGTTCGATGGAAGGGCAATGGAAAACAGAGCAGTTGGCCATACCCGTGGTGATCAAAGAAGCGTACTATCGTACCTGGTGGTTTTGGAGCCTGTGCGGAGCGCTCTTCCTTGCGGCTCTTTTCGGGCTGGAACGCTACCAACATTACAGTGCCCGACAACGGGAAAAAGCGCTGGAAAAACTGGTACAGGAACGCACCCAGGAACTGGAAGAAGAAAAGCAAAAGTCAGAGGAACTGCTGCTTAATATCCTACCGGCCGGACTGGCCGAAGAGCTCAAGGAATTTGGCTTTGCCAAAGCCCGCCGACACGAAATGGTGACAGTAATGTTCTCTGATTTCAAAGGTTTCTCCCGTATTTCCGAACAACTCGATCCGGAGACCCTCGTGGCGGAGATCGATTCCTGTTTCCGGGCCTTTGATCACATCATTGAGAAGTATAAGCTGGAAAAGATCAAAACGGTTGGCGATGCCTACCTGTGCGTGAATGGTATCAATTCGGATGAAGATGCCGAAGACGCTGCTGCAGTCATCAGTGCTGCACTCGAAATGCAGGCCTTTCTGGACCAAAGGGCTGCCAATCGAAAAAGTATGGACCTCCATTATTTTGAAGCCAGGATCGGTATACATACCGGCCCGGTAGTTGCAGGTATTGTCGGGATTAAAAAGTTTGCCTACGATATCTGGGGAGATACCGTCAATGTGGCTTCACGGATGGAAACGAATGGAGAGGCCGGAAAGATCAATATCTCCGAAGCGACCTATCAGTTGATCAGGCACCGCTTTCGTTGCACTTACCACGGAGATTTCCAGGAAAATAGTAATTCGATCGGGATGTATTGGGTGGATTGATACTACGATGCTGAGATATTGCGATACTGTGATGGATATTGGAATTACTAAACTTCAACGCTCTGCACCAACTCGTCTTAGCAGGTATCCGCTGTAGCACATCACTTCACTGGATTAAAAAGACTTCGTTTACGTTCAATCCTTTTATTAAGCCCGTTTTTATCACTTCATTTTTCCGATAGATATGAATCTGTGAATAGCCCTCCTGAGCAGGCTGCGTATATACTTCGATCTGTTGCTCTGAAAGGTTGATGATCCACATCTCCGGAATGCCGGCTGCGGCATATAATGGAGCCTTTACTTCCCGGTCTTTTGCCAGTGAAGAATCTGCGACTTCTACCACCAAAAGCGTTTCATGTGATTGCGGATGGGATTTAATATACATATCCTCCCGAAAAGTCAGGACACATAGGTCAGGCTCCGGTTCGGAGTATTTATCTAACTGTATGGGATCTTGAATTCCAATAATGAACTGGTTTCCCAGTAATGCAGTAAACATACGATTCAGAAGTTTGATCGTTCCTGCATGAGGGCTATTGATGGGACTCATTTCAAATATTTCTCCCTGGATCAATTCAACTCTTTCACCATGCTGAAAAATACCGGCAGTACCCATTTGATGGTATTCATCAACGGTAAAGCGATATTTTTTTACAAGTGGCGCTACAGATTTAATTACAGCTTGACTCATAACGATTAAAATTACACAAACTCAACCATTGTTTCAAGCTAACCTTTTAAAGGCAGCGGCAATTTCTTGATCACTTCTTCCTGCTTTACCGATCCCTTGGCCGAACGACCGAACAGGTAGGTCAGTACACTGTCTGCCGAAAGTTTATCGTAGCTCTTATCGATACGGATCAGAGCCGAGGTCTCCTGAAAAAGTTCCCGGTAATCGTGATCGATGGAATGGATCTTAATGGTGACCAGGCTCCGTTTAAGCGCATTGGCCGTTAATTCACAAAATTCGGCATCCTTTGCGGCGATCCGATAGCCGATATAGGCACGCGCCGCCAGGAAAAAACCTGCTACACAGCAGACAAAATAGACGAAAGGCTGAAAACTCAGTACACCGTCAACAGCGTAGCGAATTAAAGGCCCCAGAGTATAGGCTGAAGTACTTATTCCAAGGAAACCGATGACCACCATGGTCATTTGTGACGAGCTGACCGCGCCGCTCACTCTTCTGGATTTCGACAACAGGTTAGCGGCATAGTTGAGCATCAACCTTAACGATAGCAACTCGTCTTTATTCAGCTTTTCGTAGGCCAGATATTGCAGATAATAGGCTTCCGTCTTGATGTACTCGGGCTCATCGAGATGGTTGAGACGGTCTTCCTCCAGCTTTTTGATCCGTTTATTTACATCGCTGACGGCTGAGCCGTTCGGAAAGCGTACTTTATAGTCGAAGAGCATCGGCAGGCTGTCACTTTGCAGGGAATCATCCCGGCCGACCTGCTCATCCTGCTCGATCTCGGTGATGCGGTTTATAGCATCTACCCGCTTTAACTGAAGTGGACTGTCCCGCAGATAGAGATAGTAATGATGCACGTTATCCATGATCTTGGCCGTGCGCCATAATTCATCTTCCTTCAACTCATTATAGCGCTTTTGAGCGGCCTCGCGGTATATGCTGTGTGGATAGTCTTTTAGAAAATTTTCGTAGTACTGGCGCTCATCTTCCTCCCGGGCTTCCTCCCAGCGCGCCACCAACTCCTGCTTTTTGTCCATCCAGTCGATGATCACCATTTTCAGTTCTTCTACCAGGAGCGTCATGTTGGCTTCCAGACTGAATTCGCTGGTATTCTTCAGGGGAAGCTCATTGGAATGGAGTCGCTCCATCCTTCCCAGTATCGTCTTGCTGTAGTCGCCGTCTGCCACCAGAATGGGCAACAATTTCACATTTCCGAACTGATGAGCTGCAATCACCTTCTTCAGATAAGCCGAATGGGCAAATGGCGTAGCCATCAGATGCGGACTAAGCAGGATCAAATAAATATCCGACTCACGCACCTCTTTGGGAAATCGGTGCTCGGCAAAAGCTTCTTCATTCACCTCCATAAAGCGGACTGCGTCCAATTGTTCTTCCAGGTGCAGCCGCTCCAAATGCGATGACAGGTTCTGTTGGATGAACAGATCCTTATACGCATAGATACAGGTAAGGTGGATATGTACATTGGGTTGACTCATCGAGGATTACTACAATTTTTTGCAAGATAAAAAAATGTGATAAGTCGTAAGTCGCAAATCGGCAGTCATCACGAGGAATGCAGGTCAATATATTCGATCTATCCTCTGGTCATAAAACAGATAGCTGATCAGCTATGGCAGCTTTCAAAAGCGCCGGATATTCATCCGTTAGTTTACGTTTCACCTCAATTTCTTTCCGGGTATGAAATGGCTTTCCAATCATCTGAATATCTTTACCGTTGATCACTAATAACCGAACATGCAAATTAAAAATCTGGCCGACACGCCTTTTCCCGATCTCATCCATACTTTTAATACGGCCTTCGCCGATTACATCGTACCCATGCAGGTGGAACAGGAGGCAATGCGGCTGCGCTGGCTGAGCTGTCGGGCAGATTACCGGCTTTCGTTCGGTGCTTTCGACGACGACCAACTAGTCGGTTTTATGGTTACGGGCGTAGATGAATGGAAAGGCCTTAAAACCGCCTATAATGCGGGTACGGGCGTCATTCCTTCCCATCGGGGCCGACATATTGTGCAGCAACTTTACGATAAAGCCATCCCCGCTTTTAAAACAGCCGGCATCCGGCAGTGCACCCTGGAAGTCATCGTTGGTAATGATCGCGCCATCAAAGCCTACGAACGGGTAGGTTTTAGAAAAGACCGAACACTAAAATGTTTTGGTAAAGCCAATTTCCTACCTACCCGGGAACGAAGAAAATGGCACTTCCGGGAGGCAGAAACTCCTGATTGGAACACTTACCGGGAATTCCGGGAATTCCCTCCATCCTGGGAAAACAACCGGCAGGCGGTTGCTATTGCCGGAGAGCACTACACCTGCAAGGAACTCTACGAAGGAGAAGACCTGATCGGTTTCATCTTATTCCGGCCGGAGTCAGCCTATGTAGCCCAGTTTGGTGTCGCGGACTGGGAAGACTGGCTGCACATCGGCCACCAACTCTGGCAGCATGTCCTACGCATCCATTCGGGCATGCGCATCAATAATATTGAAGCAGAGGCCGGGCGCTCCATCGCCATTCTGGAACAGACCGGCTTGCAAAATACCATTGATCAGTATGAGATGAGCTTTCGGCTGGCGGGCGAATGACAAATATTTATCACCGACCGGTTCTTTAATGAATCATCTCTGTTCCTAAACGTGCTTCCAGCATTCCCTCTTCATATCCGAACCAGGTATCAACTACCCGTCGATCCGGATCGATCAGGTAAAAAGTGGGCGTACCGTTAATTCCGTATATGCTGGGAGCAAGACCGTATTTTCCGCCTTCGGTCCATAGACTGAGCCAGGGTATTTGATGTTCAACTACATAGCTCTCACATCCGGTCTGGTTTGGCTCAAAGAAGAAACTTACGAACTCCACGGAGCCGCGATAGTGCTCATATTGCTCTTTCATCGCCTCCACCGAAAGATTACTGCCGTAGCAGCCTGTACCGGCAAACTGCAACAGGATGTATTTATTCTGAACATCTGATAAACGGATCGTCTTTCCTGAATGCAGATCAATGGCTTCCAGATCATGGTAATCATCGCCGGTATCGGGAACCGGGTTATCT
>JAGQXH010000219.1 GCA_020436695.1 Lewinella sp.
GTCCCGCCGTTGTTTGTAAAACCAGGTAGCCAAAAAAACAGCACTGAGTGCAAAACCGGCAACATATATAATCGTTAACATAAGTCGGATTTTTGTCGATTAAAATAGACCCTTTTCGGGAAAAAACCAATACTTATTAGATAACCGGCAGAAAACTATGGACGACTATACCACAAATGTTCATGATAGAATACGGATGCACAGCACCAGCTTACCGCAATTATGGGCAGATCACTCAACCCATTCTACTACTCAGGTGTTTAAAACAGACACAATTTCACCTGCTATCAGTATTGAAGATCATTTGACAACAACGTACTTTAAAAGAGGTATAGGCGGGCAGTTATTTTTTTTTATTTTTGCGCACCCTTATACCGCTAACCGAATCATTACCAATCGCCCCTAGCGGGGAATTTATACCAAAATTTACAGCATAATGGCAGATACGTTAAAATGTCTGATCATCGGATCAGGCCCCGCAGGCTATACTGCGGCGATCTACGCTTCAAGAGCAGGACTGACACCGGTATTGTTTACCGGGAAAGAACCTGGTGGTCAGTTGACCATCACCACTGATGTAGAGAACTACCCGGGATATCCGGACGGTATAACGGGGCCGGAAATGATGGAAGACTTCCGCAAACAGGCCGAACGTTTTGGAACCGAAGTTCGTTATGAATTGATCTCCAAGGTAGATTTCAGTGGTGATATCCACACTGTATGGACAGAAAGCGGCGAAGAGATCAAAGCAAATACGGTAATCATTTCCACTGGTGCCAGTGCTAAATGGCTGGGCTTGGAATCTGAGCAGCGACTCAATAATAAGGGGGTATCCGCCTGTGCCGTTTGCGACGGTTTCTTTTTCCGCGGCAAAGAAGTAGCCGTGGTCGGAGGAGGAGATACAGCAGCTGAAGAAGCCACCTATCTTGCCAAACTTTGCCCTAAGGTACACCTGCTGGTGCGTCGTGATGAATTGAGAGCGTCCAAGATCATGCAGGACCGCGTGTTCAATACCGCAAACATCGAAGTACACTGGAATACCGAAACGGTAGAAGTATTGGGTACTGAGGAGGTAGAAGGGATGAAGGTCATTAATAACCAAACCCAAGAGATCTCCACCATTCCGATCAAGGGATTTTTTGTAGCGATCGGTCACAAACCGAATACAGAAATCTTCAAAGGTTGGATAGATATGGACAAAACTGGCTATCTTAAGACCGTTCCCGGCACCAGCCGCACGAATGTAGCCGGTGTATTCGCCAGTGGCGACGCACAAGACAACGTTTACCGTCAGGCCGTAACGGCCGCAGGAACCGGCTGTATGGCAGCGCTTGACGCGGAACGTTATCTGGTGGAGCACGGCATTATATAAATTTGTTATAAGTCAGCCAGTTGATAAGTCGCAACGAATAAACAGATGCACCTTTAACTGGCTGACTTAAGACTCATCGACTTACGATTAAAATATACAACCC
This sequence comes from Lewinella sp., assembly GCA_020436695.1. Taxonomy (GTDB): domain Bacteria; phylum Bacteroidota; class Bacteroidia; order Chitinophagales; family Saprospiraceae; genus Flavilitoribacter. The sequence continues at coordinate 1,476 of JAGQXH010000219.1, forward strand.
ATTATGTCTACTGCAACATCCACAAAATTCCGTCCGGGCGTGCTGCACGGAGAAGAAGTCACCGAACTGTTGAACTACGCAAATGAGCATGATTTTGCTTTACCGGCAGTTAACGTCATCGGCACCGACTCAGTCAATGCGGTACTGGAAACAGCACGTGAAGTAAATTCACCGGTAATCATCCAGTTTTCCAACGGCGGTGCTGCTTTCTTCGCCGGCAAAGGCCTTTCCAACGCAAATCAGGAAGCGGCTATTCTGGGCGGTATTTCCGGTGCCACCCATGTACACACTATGGCCAAAGCCTACGGTGTACCCGTGATTCTGCATACAGACCACTGTGCCCGTAAGATCCTGCCCTGGATCGACGGTTTGGTAACTGCAGGAGAACGTTTCTACGAGGAGCGTGGATATCCTTTATACAGCTCTCACATGCTGGACCTTTCCGAAGAACCGCTGGAAGAAAATATCTCTACCTGTGTGGAGTACTTCAAGCGCATGGCAAAGATCGGCATGACCCTGGAGATCGAGCTGGGAGTAACCGGCGGTGAAGAAGACGGTGTAGATAACTCGGACGTAGACAACTCTCGTCTTTATACGCAACCGGAAGAAGTAGCACTGGCATACGAAGAACTGAGCAAAGTGAGCCATCGCTTTACCATTGCGGCTGCTTTCGGAAACGTACATGGCGTATATAAACCCGGCAATGTGGAGTTGACACCGAAGATCCTGAAAAATTCACAGGACTATATTCAGGAGAAGTACGCTACTGATGCCAATCCGGTCAATTTCGTATTCCATGGCGGTTCAGGATCTTCCCGTGAGGAGATCCGCGAAGCAATTGAATACGGTGCGGTAAAAATGAATATCGATACCGATATGCAGTGGGCCTTCTGGGAAGGTGTACGCGATTACTATGAAGGGAAAAAGGCTTATCTGCAAAGTCAGATCGGCAACCCCAATGGAGATGATAGTCCGAATAAGAAATTTTATGATCCGCGCGTATGGTTGCGCGCCGGCGAGCAGACCTTCATCAAGCGTCTGAAAGGAGCTTTCGAAGATCTGAATTGTCTCAACCGGAATGCTTAAAAGTAGTTAAGCGAAGTACCGAGATCAAGGTCGGCACGAAGACCACTGAGTCTGACCTTGATCCCGGTGCTTACGCTTCTACTCTTTAATCTGGTATGCTCTCACATAGTCCACGAGCATCGATTGCGGCCAGATGTTTGCATCCACGCCTTTTTTCCCGCCCCAATTCCCACCTACGGCAAAATTCATGATCAGAAAGAAAGGTTGATCAAAAGGCCAGTTTTCGGCCGTTCGGATTTCAGGTGCATAGCTGTTGGTAATATTCTCCGGTGTGTCCAAATAGAAATCCAGAGAATTGGGTGTCCAGGTAAGCCCATATACATGAAAATCCTCTTCGGCCGTAACCAGCGGTATGTCCTTGCTGTAGTCAGTCACCCCGGATTGGAATTTGGTATGTACATTATTGTGAGTAGTATCAGCTTGAAAGCCGACGTATTCCATAACATCGATCTCGCCGCAGACAGGCCAACCCACTTCACTAATATTCGCTCCCAACATCCAGAGTGCAGGCCAGGTTCCGACACCACTTGGCATTTTAGCCCTGAATTCAAAGCGGCCATATGTAAATTCCCGCTTCCCTTTACTGGACAGGCGTGTGGAAGTATATCCTCCACGTGCGTTTTCGCCGGTTTTTGTTACCGTGATATGCAGTAATCCATCTTCAACTTTATAATTGTCCGTATTTTCAACGTACTGCTGCCATTCATTATTCACTCTCCCGGCATTCCAAATCTCAAAAGACCAATTGTCCGAATTGATACTATTATCATCAAATTCATCAGCCCATACCAACTGATATGTATCCTGAGAAGTATTGCCGGTATCATCCTGTTTTGCATGCTTACAGGAAGCAAAAGCTAAGATCATTAGTAATACAAGAACTCTAATCATAAAAAGGTTTTTAGTTGGTCTTTCCAGTTAACAGTCGTCAGTCAGCATGTTGATTTGCGACTGACGACTGAGATCTATAGATCAATCTTTCAGATACCACGGCACTTGATTGATACCATCGTATCCGCCATATTGTTCATCAATGGCTTTTTGATAATTTACCGGGTTGGTCGTTTGTTCGGAAGTAGGATACAGCAATCGTTTTGGATATACGGTTTGATCATCAGGATTCAAACTGGTCGAAGGATCTAAAGGATATTCCGGATATCCCGTCCGCAAAAATTGTGGATAATTGCCGCCATTACCCTGGAAAAAATCGATTAACCAGCGCTGATCCCAGATCTGATGCAGCCGGTCATCCTTTGTCCCTTCCGTCGCATAGGCTGCCGCTCCGGTAAAATAACTGTCGATATACGCCTGGTCGATGGCCATCCCGTGCACATGATCCATGGTATGTGAGAGGTTCATATAATACTCAAGCATCGCTTTAACCCCATTTTCATAGTATGCCTGTGCGTCGCCGGAAACCCATCCTTGTTCAATGGCTTCGGCAATGATGAAACACTGCTCTGAATACGTAAAGAGCAACATCGGGTCTCCATCTCGGTAAATGGGATATCGCTTATTGATCAGAGAATAGATACCACTCTGATTGTTGAGCGCCAGTTGTTCAGCCGATAATTCAGTGGGTGCTCCCTCATAAGCCGCAAAATCGGACGCTGACATACCTCCATCGATCAATGCCTGGGCTGGTTCCGCAAAATAGAATAATCGACGATCATTATAATTTTTCAACATCTCTACTGCCAGCTGTGAGATAGCGGTATAGCTCCGGCGTTCTTCTCCATTCCACATCGGATAAGACGCATTCGGATTTTCCGAATAAACCAACTTGAAATTATCATCATTGCTCTCCATTAAAGACCCCGAGTTCACAAGAGTGGCGAAGCGGGCTTTCTGGTCGGCAGTGGCCTGCTTACTCATCGTCTGGATCACCTTCAGTTGCATGGCATTGCTAAGTTTCCGCCATTTGATAACATCGCCGTCAAACATGATATCACCACTGAAGTTTTCGCCGCTGGCAAAGTTTGCTTCGGCGTCTTCCAGGTCGTTGAGGATCTGCACAAAAACATCAGCCTGCTTATCATACCGGGGCTGAATAACCCCTTCTGTTGCCATTCCGGCCTCGGAATAAGGCACGTCTCCCATATCCAAAGTTGCAGAAAGACCAAAAGAAGCCTTCAGAAACAGGGCCAATCCCTGGTAAGCGGATTCATACGGGGAACCTTCAGCAAATTCTACCATATAATTCAGGTCAGTCAAGTTTACATAAGATCCGAAACTGCCGTAAGGATAATACGAAAAATAATATTGGTACGGATTGGGATTTGTTTCAAGCATGGCAATATGTTTGTTGTACAAATTGCCAGAAGTAAAATCGCTCGGATTTGGATTCCAAAACCGGTATGTCCCTTTCAATACCTGTGTGGCAAGCATATCGGGAGAAACCTTTGTCGGATTATCCGGATTAGTATTGATCTCTTCGAAATCATTACACGAAAGCGTGGCAATCATAACTAACATTGCCAACAATATATATCTTGAAATTTTCATAGTTGTTTTGTTAAAACGTGAGCTTAATATTTCCTCCCAGATATCTTACTGAGGGATCTGCAAAGTCTTCCTGACCGCCGTCCGGATCAGAATATTTGAAATCCTTAGCCCAGAACAGTACATTCTGTCCTACAAAACTGATCGATGCATTTTTAATGAATCCCCCCAGATTGTCCAGTACATTTCTGGGAAGGTTGTATGACAGAGACACTTCGCGCAACTTCAGGAAAGTCCTTGCATAGACGTCATTCGGATTTGCACTTCCACCCCAGGCACTGGAGTTGTGCAGATCCTGAGCGGCCTGCTTGTAGGTAGTAGCCACATTATTACGCTCGTACTCCCGGGTATCGCTGGTAATATTGCCATCCGTATCGTACTGTACCGAACCGGCAACCACCATAACGCCGTCTCCGATATAGTTCTTGGATCCGGGATCAGCTACATCTAATGCTCTTTCCGGTGTCACTGAATTAGGATGCACACCGGCCTGCCACATATAGCTTTCCGTGCGCGTACTCAGCAAGCCACCCACTACACCGTCAAAAGACAGGAATAAATTGAAATTCTTATAACGAATAGAAGGGCTGATACCCCAGATCCAATCAGGATCGGAATAACCGAAAACCGAATCGTAACCGCTGCGCTGAATGCGGCCGTTACTGTATATGTATTCTCCGGTGGAAGGTACCTGAAGGAAATCGCGACCAACAAAGGCATCTACCCGGTTGCCGACTTGTATCCAGGGCTTTTTCGTTGAATAGGTGGAATCCAGCGCAGCGTAAGTACGCTTATAAGTAGTCCAGTTAAATATGACATCAACTTGCCAGTCTGCAGTTTTGACCGGTGTGGTAAATAAGGAAACTTCCCAACCCCGCCGGGTGATCTCTTCCTCCGTATTAACCAGTACACTTGAAATCCCGGAGGATGAAGATATCGATGCAAATTTCAAAAAGTCATACATGCGGGTGCTATAATAGGCCACATCTGCCGACAGCCGGTTTTTGAAAAAGATACCTTGTATACCGGCTTCGTAAGTATTGGCAGCGTTGGGGTTCACCGTTGAAGAATAGAGGGAATGCGGTGCAGTGGCGCCGTTCTGATCGTTCCAGGTACCCGGATTTACGGTAAAAACAGGGTTGATGGCGTAGATACTTGCCGGCGTTTTAGACTGTGTCCACGAATTTCTGATCTTCAACAGGTCCAACCATTTTCCTGTAGATTCGGGCAACAGTTCCGAGACCACGAAACTTCCCGAAATGGAAGGATAAAAATAGGATATATCCGATTTGGGAACTCCCGGGCCGGCCAGGGTCGAACTCCAGTCATTACGTCCGGTCGCTTCCAGATAGATCAGACCATTCCACGATAAGCCAATTCGACCGAAGACCGAGTTGACCTGGCGGCTGGTTTTGCTTTCCTTGACAGCTGCCGGATTAACGGAAGCATTCAAAGAGAAGAATCCCGGCACAGCGATACCTCCAACAGTCTGCCCCCATACATTATCATCCCGCTGGTAGAAAATAGTACCTCCGGCGAGGTATTCTACGTCGAACTTACTACTTACCTTTTGACGTCCGGTGAGCAACAGATCGCTGTTCGAACTGAAGCCCTGGGTTCTACCAGTGAGGTAAGCCCCTGTTTTTGTACCGTTCCAGGTATATGGATTACCCGGTATGCCGGTATTTCCGGTTGAAACATAAGACCCCTGAGAAACCCGCAACTGACCACGATCCATATAAAAATCCAGGCCGGAGCGAACGGTAGCCGTCAGCCAGGAAGCTACATCATAACTCATGGAGAGATCGGCGTTGAAAATGTCCCGAGATACCTGATTCGTTTTTTCGTAACGATCAAAATAAGGATTGTTTTGATTCTTTCCTTTGTAGGTCCCATCGGGTTGTACCCCAAATTGATTGTTTTGTACTTTATCCTTTACAATCCAGTAGTTATCCTGGTAATCAAGGATATTAAAATCTGCTGAGGACCAGATCAACAGGGTATACATCGGATCATAAGAAGTATAGCCATTAGACCCCATATTAGGGGATTCCCGCTTAGCATAGGATAAGTTGGAAGTAAGTCTAAACTTCTCCAGATTGATATCTCCCCCCAGCGTATAGGTATACTTATTTAGCAGTGAGTTAGGATACTGCCCTTTATTCTCCGTCCAGTTGAATGAACTTCGCAGGGCCATCTGGTCGCCTTTGAAACCGACATTTAAGTTATTATTGGTGACATAGCCTTGCTCCAGAAAGTTGCTGAAGTTATTTGCGCCGACCGGCATATAAGGACGTTCGCTGTATACCTTTTCGATCGGGTCCCACTGCATTTGCATGCTGCCATTCATTGCTGTTCCCCAGGATTGGTCCGAGTTAATATCATAGGTATTGTTGGTACCGCGACCGTAAATCGTCTGCTTTTCAGGAATTGCCAGAAAGCCGGCAGCAAACATAGTGTTGGTAGTATAGTCTACCGTGACCCCCAATTTGCCGCTACTTCCGTTTTTGGTGGTAATCAAAATAGCACCGTTGGATCCTCTAAATCCGTAAAGAGCCGAAGCCGTCGCCCCCTTCAGGACAGTCATCGATTCAATATCTTCCGGAGATATATCACTGAGCGTTTTGTTGGCATAGGCAATACCGTCGATCACCAGAAGTGGTTCTTCTCCCCGTACGGAAATTGTTGGAGTGACGTTAAAATCGCTGGAGTTCTGCACCAGAACACCCGCTATTTTACCGGTCAGGGAAGTGGCCGCATCCACTCCCTGGACTTTTTGCAGGTCTTCCCCTGAGATCTCCTGTACTGCGTAACCTAATGCTTTCTGCTCCCGTTTGATCCCCAGAGCGGTTACCACCACCTCACTCAATTGTTGAGCATCAGGTTCCAAGCTAATATTGAGGTACGTTTCGCTTTCCACTACACGTTCAACCGACCTGTATCCGATATAGGAGAAAACCAATGTTGCTCCCCGTTGAATACCTGAAAGGTTAAAATTGCCTTCAAAATCGGTTGCCGTGCCGATCGTGGTATTTTTTACAGCTACGGAGACTCCGATCAGCGGAGTTCCGGTTTCATCGGAAACGCTTCCGCTAATTTCATAAGTCTGTGCGCTGGCTGTGAAAAATCCAAAAAATAAAATGGTGAAGAGAAAAATTTTGATCTTTCTCAATTGGAAGGGCAGTTTCATAATTGTTGAGTTAAGTTAAATTTTTCGGATGATAAAATACTTTCCCTGCATGCAGGGGTGTTACTCCCTGCTGCTTGTCATAGTTTACAACCTTCTGTAGTTTTTGGGTTTTGCTCAGTCTAGACGTCTATGCCGTATTCATAGAAAGGAATACTAATAGTGAAAAGTACCCCCAACTTTTATAAATGCCATATTTTCCGCCTGTACAAAAAGCGTACAGCGATCAGAATAGGTTTAGAAAGAGTAGAACCTAAACAAAAAGGCAGTGTTTACAGGGGATTCGAGCTACAGATATACCCACATCTATTGTAGCAACTTTAAAAAATGATGATCCTGTAGTGGTAATGTAGTGGCAGATTTCTCCAGTCTGCATCAGGGTTGAGGCCAGATCAGAGCTTCAGAATATAAAAGCTGGCCGTTCCGGGAGCATTATATCAGATGCTAGAGACTCAAAATGTAATTAACCAAACCTTCTTCGTGGGGTAAATTCATACGCTTTCGCAACCGGTATCTTCGGGTCTCTACACTTTTTACGGATATATTGAGCAAGGGGGCAATTTCTTTCGAGGAGAGATTCAGGCGAAGGTAAACACAAAAACGCAGGTCGTTGGGAGTTAGGTTGGGATGTAGTGACTTCAATTTATCGAGAAACCCCTTGTCCGTATTGTTGAAAGCCCGGACAAATACTTCCCAGTCTTTGGTATTATTCAAATTTCTATCAATGAGATTGACGACAGAATCTATGTTTTTAGCTTTTTCGCTGGCTTTGAGTTCTTTTTTGATGCTGCTTAGCAATTCATTTTTCTTAATAATATTCATTTTTGAGAGGGCCAGTTCTCTGTTCTTATTTTCGATATCGAGGTTTAGCTGCTCATTTTTGATCTGTATGATGATCCGCTCATTCTCCAGCTGTTTGTTAATCAGTTTTTTACTGTAATGTCTTTTATATGCCTTATGGGTGATGAAGCCGGTCAGTAATAAAGACAAAAAATAAGCACCGAGAGCTGGATTGGACAGATACCACGGGCGCTTCACTTCAAATGGGTACTGTGTCGTATTTTCGGACTGGATAGTACCGATCTTTGCTCTAACCTTAAAAACATAATCACCAAAACTCAAATTTTCAAAACGGGCAGCAGACTCATCAGACCAATCGCTCCATCTTGAACTCAGACCTTGGAGCTGGTACTGATAACGAGTCTCTGAATATTTGGAATAATTGGGTACTGAAAAATTAAAGTTCAATATCCCGGAATTGAACTTATAGCTACCATATTCATCCATATTGACGGCCGTTAGATGGTTATCAATATCTCTCAAAGTGATCGCATTAAGATATACATGGGGTGCTTTGGTATGCTCAACTTTTGAGATGTCAATAGAAAGAAAACCATTGGCAGTTCCCAACAGATAAATATCGTCCTGAGTCCGGGCTATATTCTCAAAACTTAAAGTCATCTTCCGGTGCTTAAGGGGAATGGCAACGGTATTGATCTTGGGCTTATTACTAAGATGATTGATCGTTACATAATAAAGATTTTCACCGGAGAAGGCCCATAAGCGGTCCTTATCATCCACCACCAATTTGCCGGTAATGTATTTTTCACTGGTAACTATCGGGCTCAGCAAGCTATCGTATATAAATGTTTCCTGAGAGGTATCGTATCGATATACGCCTTCCTCGGAGGCATATAAGATGTTCCCCCGGTACTTCACCAGGCTCGACCCTCTGCCCACCGTCAGGGAGGGCTCCATAGCCATTTCCAAAACTTTGGTAAAGTCTGCATCCAGCAGCAGCTTATAAACACCTTTATATTCGTGATTTACCCAGATATGATGTCCATCATCAAGCTCGAAAAAACGGGACGAGCTCTTGAAGCCGTCCACCTTATTTCTAACGATCCATCCGTACGATCCTTTTTCCATCACATAGAGCCCATCATAATTTCCTTTAAGCAACAGATTTTTACGGCCAGGTATGTCCTTGAATGTCCAGGTCCCCAGCGTGTTGTCTATTATTTGCGCTTTATCTCCCACGATAACAAACGTTCCAAGGTGATGACCGCAAAGCAGATCCTCATCATTGAAGACATGAAGATCCCACACCTGCCCGCTGGTACCTTCCACAAATTTGAAACCGGCAGGATCATCCAACCGCTTGCAAAACAATCCCTGGTTAGTGCCCAGGTACAAGGTATTATTGAATACTTTTGAGATGTAAACCGTACCTAAAACGCCATCATTGTTATAGAATGCCTGAATTGGAGAAGTCAGATTGATACAGTTTATCCCATTATCCAGACCAATCCAGAGATTTTTTTCCTGATCTTCAAAAATGGACAAAACCGTATTATTGCTCAAGCCATTTTCCTGATCAATATGGTATTCGATCTTTCCATCAGGTGTGACAATGTAAATCCCATCTGAGATCGTTCCCACAGCCATCTTGCCATTCTGCAACTGCAATGCGCAATAAGGATTTGTATGTTTCAAGATTTCATTTGCCGGAATTTCCCATGCCGAAGCCCGTGCATTATTCATTCGGAAAAAACCGGATTCGCTCGTCAAGAAGATCAGCCGGCCATCGATCTTAAAGATGTTGATCACACGCAGATCCCTAATCAAAACATCATCAATAACCAGGTGTGATTTACCATTCTCTATTTTGTAGACCCCTTCATTACGTACTGTATAATAAATACTTCCATCAACTTTGAAGATTTTCAAAATGAGTTTATCGCTCTGGATGGTCCTAAAAGTATGTTGGATGGTATTGTAGAAGTAAAGCGTTTGAGGCGACTGAAATATCACCCATTCATCAAGTTGGATAATACTCCAAATTTGTTCATCATCCCTCATCGTTCGACCCAATTGCGGTAGCAGTGAAGTATATTCCAAAGTACCGGAAGCGGCTCTTGACCAGTATCCGAATTCCATATAACATCCGGCAAAAATCTTAT
>JAGQXH010000021.1 GCA_020436695.1 Lewinella sp.
TAGAGTTCAGATTTTCCCGTCGTTTGATCTGTAAAAAACTGATCTCCCGGCAATTTGCCTTTTCCCGCTTCCGTATTGAAAATGAATTGACCATGCCGGCCTGGCTGACAGAACAGCTGGCTTTGCCGGAGGTGAGTCTGGTAAAAGGAGCTTACCCGGTATTTTTTGCAGAGAACTATATTTGGGTTTGTATTCGCGTAAGGTCCGTTGATTAACATATGGGCAGTTGTCAGTCAGCACCTAATCTATTTGCCAGCTGACAACTGATCAATATCATCTGCCTATTGCACCTGATCTCCGCGTACCGCCTTGATCTCCGTCATAAAAGGATCTACGGGTTTAAATCCTTTGGAAATGTGCATCCTTTCGTAGTTTTCATTCAAATACACATATGAGGGATAGCTGAGCTGTCCGTCCAGCAAAGCATAAGCCAGTGTGTGAATTCCACGACGGCCTCCGGCGACGACTTTGAATTCCTGTCCGCGGAACATGATCGGTTCTTCGTTTTCCGCGTTCAGCTTTACCGCATAGAAATGCTCATTGATATAATCGGCTACCTGTGGGTCGCTGAAAGTTTGCTCATCCATCACCTTGCACCATTTGCACCAGTCGGTATACACATCCACCAGCAATAATTTTGGATCAGTTTCCTGGGCAGCTACGGCCTCATTCCAGCTGATCCACTGAATAGCGTCACCTGGTTGGCTTTTTTTAAGTGCAGCAGGAGCGGAGGTAGCTACGCTATTACCGTTGGAAACGCCTGTAGCTTCATTGGAATTGCTCTGGCAGGAAGACAAACCGGCAAGGATCAATACAACCGCCAATATGGGAAACATGAGATACTTCTTCATAAGATTGAATTATGGTCAATTGTAAAATTAGGCACTAATTACGGCTCCGGGGGCTATTGAATCGTGATAAACATCACTTATTACCCGGAAGGGCGCAGAAAGTGGGGGATTTCAGGTACCTGCCGGCTATTTTAACAAAATTTTAAGATTATCCGATCATCCTGCCAACTTAAGCCCGGAGCCATCTGATCAGCAACGGAATCAACAAAAGATCACTGAGCAGCGCACTGATCAGGGTAATACTAATAAGTAACCCGATCACCACACTTGGCGGGTGGATGGAGAACAGCATAACCAGAAAGCCGAAGAATAGAATGAGTGAAGTAAGGATAATGGCTTTGCCCGTTTCCCGAAACGTGATCCGAATGGCCTCTTCCCGTTCGATGCCTTTCACCCGGGTGAGTTTATACTTACTTAAAAAGTGAATGGAATCATCCACAGCAATGCCGAAGATAACGGCGAAAACAATAGCAACTCCGGCTTCCAGCTCGATGGATAAATAGCCAAGCAGGGCGCCGGCCAGCAATAGCGGAATGAGATTGGGAATAATGGAAATGATCAGCATTCGCCAGTTCCTGAATAATAGCGCCATGAGCAGGCTGATGATGATCACCGCCACACCCAGACCTTCCAGTAAATTTCGCCTTACATACTCTGCATTTTTATCAATGATCAGACCGGTGCCGGTACGATCTACCTCAACCAGAGAAGTGTCGACTGCTGTGGCGATCCAGTCATCGATCCGCTGGCCCATCACCTTGATCGTATCGGAGCCCATATCCAGAATGCGGGAAGTAATGCGGGCCTTTTTCCGGTCTTTACTCAGCATGACGTTGGCGCTGAGCTTGGGCATTTGGTCCACCAGCCGACGATAAGATCTGAATTTCGATTCAGTTTCCGGCAGTGCATAGGCATCCTGACGGTTGTTGGCATTCATCTGGTTGATACTTTTGTAGAGCGCCGTAACCGATGAGATGGCCCGGATACCGTCGAATTTCCGCAAATGATCTTCGATCTTTTCAATTTCCTGTACTACTTCCCAATCGGTAGCCAAATGGTCGCCCTGAGCATATACCGCAAACTCCATCGGACGGAAACCCGTAAGCTCCTTTTCGAAGAAAATAAAATCCTTCGTGATCTTTTCTCCCCGTGGCAAATTGTTAATGACGTTGTAATTGGTATTGATCTGGCTGATACCCACGGCACAAAGAACAGTCAGGATCAGGGTCCCCCAGGTGATGCCCCTTCGGTGGGAGATCGTGTAACGGTAGGTTTTTTCCAGTAAATTCTCCCAGAATAGCTGGCTTCGGCCCAGCTTAACGATCTGGTCCGTATGAAAAAAGGAAAGCAGGGCCGTTGTGAATAGGATAACCGTGATGTAAGCCACAACAACCCCTACGGCAGCATTCACTCCGAAATCTCGTATGGGGCCGATCCGGCTGGTAAGTAAGGTACAGAAGCCAATGGCAGTGGTTAAAGAGGTCAGTAAAGTGGCCAGTCCGATCTCTCTAATAGTAGTGACGATGGCCTTGTCTTTGGGATGCCCCTTACGCAATTCATCGACATATTTAGACATGATGTGGATCACATCCGAGGTACCTACTATGATCATCAAGACGGGGTAAAGGGCAGACATGGCATTAAGCTCTCGCCCGGTTGCTCCCAGAAGTCCAAAAAACAATAACATCCCCAGCCCGATAGATATGAGTGCAACAAAGATCCCCCAGGCCCGGCGGAAAATGAAAAACATGACAATGCTGACCAACAGGCCGGAGATCAGGGCAGAAATCGTCACTTCCCTTTGTTGCATGGCCACCAGTTCCTTCTGAAAATACGGGCGACCCATATAGTGATATTCGGGGAAGTCATACGTATCGATCAGAGCGTCCAGCGCTTTCATGAATTCCCGGGCCTGAGCCAACTGGATGCCATCGATCATCTTCAGATAAACCACTAAGGTATTCCCATCGGGTGAGATAAGATTATATACAAAGCGTTCATCCTGAATGAGCCGCTGCCGGTCCTGCTCGTACAATTCCGGCCGGTCGATATGGATGGCCGGAATGGTGGTTATCCCGAATGGCGTTTTTACCGGGTAACCGAATTTGGTCAGCGACTGGCTTTCCTGTACATAGGGTAGCTCCCTGCTCTTAAGGGTGAGATCGTGTACTTTTTTCAAAAAATCCTGCTCAAAAGCACCTTCCGGTCGCCGCAAAGCGATGAGCATGAAATTGTCGTCCGTCTCAAAGTCTTTAATGAACTCACGGAATACTTCCAGGTCAGGATCTCCTTTCGGGAAGAACTGCTCGAAGTCGAAGGCAAACTTCAACTGAAAAATGTAGTAGCTACTAATGCCCGCCAGAATAATAAAAAGCGCAATGACGGCAATGCGTATTTTCATAAGCCCGGTTTCAATCTCAAGTTTCTGGTTCAATTATCAAGATCAAGGGCAAAATAGGAACATTCAGGAATAAGGAGCCTGCCAGGCGAGTGCCGTTGAACCGGATCTTAAGTTTGATCTTGCTCCTGACACTCCATTCTTGCTCAATCTTCTTTCCATTTGATGTTACAGCCCATACTGGGGTATTGGGTTACAGCTACGGGTTTTTCGGCTAATATGGCGTCTAGTGCGGCGCGCATATCTTCCCCGGTCAGAGGAATGCCGTTGGAGGGGCGACTGGGCCGGGCTGGACGGGAGGCATCGATACGGCCGCGGTACACCAGTTTTAAGTCAGCATCAAAAATGTAAAAGTCAGGTGTACAGGCCGCATCATAAGCTTTGGCTACTTCCTGACTTTCGTCGTAAAGATAAGGAAATGTATAGCCGACTTCGGCAGCGTGAGTCGTCATTTTTTCCGGGCTATCTTCCGGATAGTTTTCCACATCGTTGGAACTAATGCCTACGAACCCCACACCTTTAGCGGCATAATCACCGGTAAGCCGGACGATTTCCGGGTTGACATGTAATACATAAGGGCAATGGTTGCAAAGGAACATCACCACGGTGGCCTTTTCGCCTTTTACATCTTCCAGGCTGATATTTTTGCCGCTAACGGTATCGGGCAAGGTAAAGTCCGGAGCCCGGGTACCCAGGTCCAGCATGTTGGATTCAACTGCCATGACTGTTTATTTCTTCTGATAATCGGATTCAGACATTACAACAGCTTTGGGGGGATTAGGTTTGTTGAAAAAGAGGATCAATCGTAAGTATTTAGCAGGGTATCGAAGTTGGTGTGGTACTGGGTACTCGGTGCTTGGTATCCGGTAATATAAGAGAGTGACTCATATAACCAATACTTTAAAGATTAATATCGGTTTACAGCTTATTGATCGGGATCAGGGCGCGTTGTCCTTCTGCTTGCAAATGCAGATAATAAACACCTGCTGCCAGATCCGCCAACCGGATATCGAGCTGCCATTCACCGGCTGGTCGTTGCCCGGTGTAGAGCGTTCGCAGTTTCTTACCCGTAGCGTCCAGTAGTTCCAGTTGTACCTTTGCCGGATTGGATAGCACGAGACGTAGGCGGCTCAATTTATCCGCCGGGTTGGGGTATATTTTTGCCTTCAGGGCCTCGAGATCCAATATGGTTGCGGTAGATACCATTGGATTGGTCACCAGTCCCTGCCGGCTGTTATCTCCCTTGTATGTACCCCAGAGTATAGTGGCTGGATCGTAGGGCACGCCCAGATTAAATACATTAACAAATGTCGAATCCTTGCCCTGCCCAAAGGTTTGAGTGTAGGAAAGCGCCACCAGATCGAGGGTGTCATTGCCATCTACATCACCTAAAGCAGCACCGTTGAGATAGTTCCAGCCGTAGAGTTTCAGCGGAAAACCGGGGACTTCGCCTGTGCCGTCCATTTCATAGGCATGGATATGGGAATAGCCCTCGGGGTCGATGAGGTTGCTGCCGAAAACGAGTTCAGGGGCTCCGTCACCGTCCACATCCGCAACGCTGATGATGCCCTCCAGTCCGCCCGACTTGACAATAGGAAATCCGGGAAGCATATTCCCGTCTTTGTCCCAACCGTAAAGCATGTCGTCCACCTCCGTGCCGATGGGGCGGCTCATAAATATCCTGAAGGCACCATCGAGATAGACCACTGTTGGCGTGTTATAGGAATACAATTGTTCTATCTGAGGTTTGGGTATGGGTATGGGCCAGCCGGGATAATCCGTGCCATCGTGCTCCATTACATAGAAGACCGGCAGATCCACATTGGCATCGCTATGGGTGAGCCCCACCACTTCCAGATCGCCATCCCCATCCAGATCCACCAGAATAGGCGACTGGTAACTGTACCGCTGGCGTGGATGCGTGACGATGGGGAAATTCATTTCCGGCAGACCATCCAGGCTCAGGATATAGCGAGCCTGGGTGGTATTCAATACGATCTCCGCTTCACCGTCATTATCCACATCACCCACGGAAGGCGTAACGGCAGGGGTGGCCTCCACGGCAACCGGCCAGTCCGAACTAAAGGAACTGCCGTCGAGTTTCTGTATATGTACATCGCCGTTGGGAGTGATCCTTTCCAGGATAATGATCTCCATGTTGCCATCGTCGTCCAGATCAACCAGAGTAGGCGCGGTCAGTAGCCAGTGATCAGAGAAATCTAGAGGCCAGTTGGGAAAGTCGGTCCCGTCAGCTTCCAATAGGTAGGCCGCAGTTTTGCCGGTTCCGGCAGTAACCAGTGCGATCTCCGGTGCACCATCATTATCCACATCGGCTACCGAAGGAGGGTAAACAGCTACACCCTCCAGTTGCTTTTGCCAAAGAAGCTGGTTGTTTTTTAATACGTAAAGCTGGTCATTGATGCCGGTGATGATCTCCTGGGTACCATCCCGGTCGAGATCGGCCAGGGAGAGATTGCGAAAATTCTTGAAGGTTGGATTGGCGGGAAATCCTTTCGGAAAACCAGTGATCTGCTGCAAGGTATCGCCATCATTTCTGGCGGTGCCTCCTACCGGATCGGCAACGCGACTGACCTGAATGGTACCATCGGCAGCAAGTGAACTACGGAGCCACTGGGCGGATAAGGAACATGCGGATAGCAGAATGGTTATAAATACCATCAATAAGCGCATAGGGATCGGGATTGAGTGAAATAATCGGGCAGACAAGTTACGAATCTTGCGAGATTGTAGATATTTAGAGGGAGAAGAGTTTTGGGGACCTTAAGTAGTTGAGTCCGTTTCTCACTACCAATTATCGAATACGCTATACAATTGAATACACATGTCAAAATTGAATTCCAATCAGCCGGTGCTGAGAGAAGAACAACGCAACGTACCGCAACTGGCCTGGGTAGACGGTTTCGGGCGACTGTTGGATACGCGCTTTCGCATTCCCGGGACCGATATCCGTTTCGGCCTGGATTTTTTGATCGGCCTCTTTCCCTATGCAGGCGACGTGCTCAGTCTGGCTTTATCCGGCATTATGGTAGCGACTATGGCCCGGTACGGGGTCAGTGGGATGTTGATCGTAAAGATGTTGTTCAATATCGCCCTGGATGCGCTGGTGGGGACCGTGCCTTTTCTGGGCGATGTCTTTGATCTGTTCTATAAGGCGAACGTACGCAACCTGCATCTTATGCGCGAGCATTACGGAGAAGGCAAACATCAGGGTAGTGCCTGGCCGGTGGTGATCGGCATTGTGGTCTTTATTTTTGCACTTATTGCGGGCGTGGCCTGGCTGGCCTGGCAGGTATTGGTTTGGACGTGGCACTTTATTATATCCTGATGAGATACCCTGCCGTACAAAAGGATTTAACACATTTTTTTAAAAAAGTTGGAATTTGTACAACAAGATAAGTTGCAGTACAGTTATATTAGTGCATCGCATTATCTGCCATAAAAGTTACCCCTTGCCACCAATTTGCGATTTTCTCGGTCGCTAATCAAATAACCAATTTTTAAATGTTATACGGAACAATCGTCCATCTTTTGTTTCGTATTCTTTTTCATTTGCAATGCAAACGTTTGCACTAAAAAGAAATAAGATACCTATGAAATGGCAGTTCTCCCTCTTGCTGGTCGTGATATCACTCCTTACGCACGTTTCTGTTTCCGCACAGATGTCCGAGAATTTTGACCGACTAAGCGTTTTTGTTGATTGTAGCGCCTGTGATATGAACTATCTCAAACAGGAGATCAACTACGTCAACCACGCCGTAGACCCTTTTGTGGCTCAGTTGCATATTTTTATCGCTACTCAGGGGTTGAATTCAGGTGGCACACTGTATAAACTGAATTTCATTGGTAAAGGCAATTTGAAGGATAATCAGCTTAGTCTGGATTATGAAGCCGATCCTACTACTACTTCTGTAGAACGCAACAAAGGCTTAAAACGCTCTATTGAAATGGGCCTGGTAGCCTTTCTGGCCAATACGCCCATGGCAGATCAGATCGAACTCAACATCAAGAACGATGCTCCTCCGGTCACCAAAACGGAACCTGAGGCAGGGCCGCTGGATAACTGGATCTTCGAGATCTCCGGGAACATCAACTGGAAGAATGAATCCAGCCAGAGTGTGATCAATACCAGCTATAAATTGGATGCTGACTATGTTACGCCAGAGTGGCGTGCGCGTATACAGCCTTATTATTCTTATCGTCAGCAGAAGCTGACCAATGATGGTGAAGATATTATTTCCATTCGTCGTCGCAGTTATATGTCCAGCTCCGTAGTGAAGAGCCTAAGTGATCACTGGTCGGTTGGGTTTTTCCACAGTCTGAATAACTCTACTTACGATAATATCAAATTTGCTAACTGGATCGCTCCGGCTTTGGAATACAACATCTTCCCCTACTCGGAAGTACCTTTCAAGGAGTTCACCATTGCCTACCGGCTAGGCTGGTTGAATCAGCAATACTATGAAGAAACGATCTATTTTCAGACCGAAGATGATATCATCAGTCAGGTATTGAACGTTAATCTGAGAATACGCCAGCCCTGGGGCTACGTCAACACTTCATTGCGTGGTTCCAACTTCCTGAGCGACTGGAATAAGAACCGGATGACGTTCAACAGCTACCTGTCGGTACGGGTGATCAAGGGCTTCTCTGTTAACCTGAGTGGAGGGCTGGAACTGATCAATGATCAGATTTCCCTGCCGAAAGGTGAGGCCTCCATAGAAGAGATCCTCCTGGGACAGCGCCAATTGGCTACCAATTTCGGTACTAATATCAACTTCGGGTTGAGTTATACCTTTGGCGATCTGTATAACAATGTGGTGAATACGAGACTTTAGTCGTAAGTCTGTCGGATGTAATTCCGTTAGTCGCGCAGACTAACGGAATTACGTCTGGCGTTTAACCGGTTTCTGCCTATTCCTTTTCCAGTCTTTCGATCAATCTTCCCGAGATCCGCAGAAAATCCATCTCGGTGATCAGTCCGATTAGTTCCCCATCCTTAACCACGGGCAGGCAGCCCAGTTTTTTATCCCGCATCAAATACATGGCTTCCAGAATGGTGGCGTTGGGCGCAATAGTGATGGGATCGTGCAGCATGATGTCTTTGACGGTGACCGCTTCCTTACCGTTGAAACGGCTACGCTCGTTGAAATACCGCATCAGGCTCCGGGAGGTGATCAGTCCGCTGAGTTTTCCTTTTTTATCTTCCACGGGCATGTAACGGATCTTCCGCCATTCCATCAGTTCGGCTACCAATTCTATAATATCATCCTTTTGCACGGTAAAAAGGTCGGTCTGCATAAACTCTTCCACTTTCAGTTTCACGGGGCGGTATTCTTCCAGGTCGGCGGTAGTGGGCAATTCCCATTCGTGCACGGGAATATTTTCTCGTTGGTTTTTCATAATACAGGCCGTGAGAATGGTCAGTGCCTCATCGAGCGTAACTTCCTTCTTGAGTCGGGAAAAGGCCCGTAGCTGCCAGCGTGCGCCGTTCATATGCCGTTTGGCCCGCTCCTCGATAATGCCCAGGTATTTGTCAATGTCGGCCTTTTTAACCTTTTTGCTTTCCAGACCTTTGCGCGCCAGTGGTAACAATTCTTCCAGTACCAGATCGCAGGCGGAGATCTTTTTATCTTTCATCCAGGTGAAGGTCGTATCGATGCCGTAACGGGCTGCTTTGGCAAAGTTGTCGCGTACGTCTTCCCAGGAGATAGTCGTACGGATATCCTCATATTCCATGGCCATTCCGGTCATGGCGCCCAGCCAGAAGGCGGCATTGGCTACTTCGTCGACTACCGTAGGACCGGATGGCACCACGCGGTTCTCGATCCTGAGATGTGGTTTGCCGTTGGGGCTAATGCCGTAGCAGGGGCGATTCCAGCGATACACCGTAGAGTTGTGTACCTGCAGAGCCCGGAGCTTGGGAGCCTTCCCGGACTTGATCATTTCAATGGAGTCTTCCTCCGTTTCTGAATGCAGAAGTACGCGGAAACGGGCAATGTCTTCCTTGTAGATCTCCATTATGGAGTTTTCGAGCCAGCCGGAGCCGAAGCTTACCCGTGGACTGCGTTCCCGCATGTGCTCATGAGTAGTGCGCACATCGAGTGCCTGCTGAAAAAGTGCGATACGGGTTTCGTGCCACAGACGTCGACCGAACACTATGGGCGAATTGGCGGCAATGGCCATGATCGGCGCGGTCAGGGTCTGGGCGATATTATACATCTGTACGAAAGCGTCCGGCGTGACCTGCAGGTGGATCTGAAAGCTGGTATTGCAGGCTTCGAGCAGAGGGGTGTCGTGTTTGACCAGTATCTCGTCGATCCCCATCAGGCGCAGCTCGAAGGCCTCACCGATCAATTGACTGTGGATAGCATCGATCAGAGCCCGGTAGCGGGGCTTGGGGGTCAGATTCTGCACGTCGAGGTCAAATTTTCGGAGCGTGGGCAGTATGCCGGTCAGCACCAGATCCCCGTTCATTTTCTCCAGGGTCTTCTGTATCTTTTTCAGATTGCCCTGAATCTCTTTTTCTACTATACTGAAACAGCTGCCGGTGAATTCCTGCGGCGTGAGATTGGTCTCCAGATTAAACTGCGCCAGTTCAGTGGTCAGCCAGTCTGCATCCGTCATCTTTTCCAGTACCTGCATGGCCAGCAGAGCCGGTTTACGGGTGCGGTTATCCACCAGACACATCTCCTGCTCGGCACCCATGCGAATGGTGTCGGTTTCGAACCAATCGTTCTTCAACATATATTCCAGCGCCTGTACATCGCGCAACAGACTGCGGGTAAACTGGCGCAGTTCTTCCTGATCGGTGCTGATGTTTACTTTTTGATCGCCCATATTTATTGATGCTGTGATACTTTAATTCTGTAATGTTGTGATGCTATGGCCTTTTCTGGGGAAGATAATTATTGCCATTGAGCAAATTATCCTTAAACTGTGATAATATGGATATAAGTTCTGAAAATGAAAAAGTACGCTCTTTTTGCTGTATTACTACTATTTTCTTTCGCTTATTATTATTCATCAATCCCCCAAAAGGAGTTTTAAGGCCGATAGTATTACAATGACTACAAATAGTCCTTTTGTCCAGGTGTTCCCTTTTCGCAGAGCTGTATTGCTGCTAAATTCATACAACAACCATCCAAAGGAACACACAAAGATCATTCTTTGCCAGATCCCCATCATATTTTCTACTTTAAACATCAAAATGGATAAGAAGGTCGCTAGTAACCCAATAGCGACCGGAAGGAACATTCCTGACCGCGTTTTTTTCAACAGACCGGTAACGATGGCTAAGAAGGTAAAGGCAAAGCCGGTAGTAAGATCAAATAGGATAGAAAAAATATTTTGATTTTCATTTTAGCGATCTCAATGCTTTTTAATCCGATCAATCCCCATAATTTATTCCAATTTGCCTGATCATTTGCGCAGTCAAGTCCCATAATTTATCCTGAAGATCAATGTCATAACTTGCTCTGGAACTCGTTCTTGCTCTCTTATTGACAAAATATTTCCCGGAAACGGCTTCTACTTCGAGAGAGGAAGCTAGGAATACGGAAGTTTCCGCGCCTTGTTCCGGTGACTTAAAGAAGGGGCTTAGTAGCCGGTAGATCCATAAGAAAAAAGTGGAAAATCCATCCGCTTTCAATACAGACCCCGTATTTACAGCACCCGGATGAAGGGTATTTACAGTAACAGGGGTTCCTTCCAACATCCGGGCCAGTTTGTACGTGAAAAGCACATTGGCCAGTTTAGACTGGTTGTTGGCGATGGCCATGGAGTAATGTTTTGCCAGATGGATGTCATCAAAATGGATGTAGCCCTTGCTGTGATAGGCTCCACTTACGTCGATGATCCTGCTGGGCCCATTCTTTTTAAGCACATCCAATAATAGTGAGGTCAGTAAAAAACGGGACAGATAGTTGACCACCCAGGTCCGTTCCAATCCGTCTCCGGTTACTAATCTGGTATTACTGAAAGTGCCGGCATTATTGATCAGAACATTAAGCTTCGGAAAGTCCGTTCGGATCTTTTCGGCAATCGCCTTGACCTGGGGCAATTCTGATAAGTCAGCAGCAACAAATGCTACCTGCTCATTACGGGTCATTGCCTTGATCTCCTTGACCGTGGCTTTACATCGATCTTCACTTCTACCATGAATGACTACATTCCACCCCAGGCCGGCCAGTTTGATGGCGGTTGCTTTGCCAATGCCCGAGGTCGAACCGGTGATCAGTGCTGTATGGTTCATATTGTAGGGAGCTTTACGATATGCTCAAAAATATGGAAAAGGATAAAGCTCTTCACGGGCATCCTGCAGATAGGAGTATGAAAATCTGAATTGAATTCGATTTCTAAAAATACACAGATCCGTTGTTGGTTTTGCGTGGTGGTCTATAATATAAATACCGGATCGTTTTTTGTTGAGCAGCCAGGTGAAGTTAACAATTCGCTTGTAGCCTTGTTTCAGTAGTCAATTTTCTCTACATTAGTAAGAACTTCCTAAACGCAATTATTCAAATAGTAAAAAATGAAAAAAATCGCTCTCTTTCTACTGGTAATCCTATTTTGTTCGGCCTTTTATTATCTGCCGAAACACTATTTCTCATCCCCACCCGAATGCCATGCGCTTATGGTAAACGGTGATGAGCTCTCAGCGAATAATCAACAACAATTCAGAGACCTGATCCGCAATCAGGCCCCGAAGAAATATCGGTATTTTTTCCAGACCTTTCTCGAAGAAGGAGATCAACACTATATGATCACTAATTTCAGGAGTGAGGATGCCTGTTTTGAGGTGAAAGTATTAGTGGACAAATGGGATAAACTGGAAAACATGCGACGTACTAACGGAAAATCCTATCCAGAAGAACTATATGGCCTGGAGTGGGAGATTAAAAGCGTGAACGGTGAGGAAGAAGTAGTGTACGTCGATATGCACAAGATCATCGATTGATACCAGCATTCATTTTTACAGCTTGCGTTGGACGCTGCACGGATTTCCAAAGGCAAATACATTGTCGGGAAGATCTTTGGTGACTATACTGCCGGCACCGACGGTTACGTTGTGACCGATGGTCACTCCGGGGAAGATCACGGAATTTCCTCCGATCCATACGTTATCTCCAATAGATACTGGTTTTGTAGCCGTGAGATAACGGGTATCATTGCCTTCCTGGATAATTCGCTCCGAGGCTTTGAGGGGATGCAACGCGGTATAGATCTGTACATAGGGAGCGATCAGGCCATTGTTACCAATGGTGATCTTATTGTTATCCAGGAACATGCAGTTCACATTGATGAATGTATTTTGCCCAATCGAAATATTAACGCCATAGTCGCAGAAGAAGGGGGCTTCGATCCACACCCCCGGCGCTTTGTAAGCTAGCAGTTCCGAGAGTATGTGATCCCTTTCCTGCATTAATTCGGAATCAAGTTGATTATAGGTCTTCAATAGTTTCCGGGCCCGGTGGTAAAGGGCAAGCAGCTCGGAGTCTCGGGAGTTGTAAGCATCGCCACGGAGCATCTTTTCTTTTTCGGTCATACCATTGATCAATATTTTTCTACATACTTTTTACCGTCTTTCATCACAAAAACGACATTGAAGATGGTTTCAGGGAAGTCCGTCTCAATATCCCCTTTTACCGCAATGATATCGGCAAATGCGCCTTCCCGGATCACGCCCAGGGACTGCTCTTTTTCCATAAATTTTGCCGAATGGTAAGTAGCCGATTGAAGGATGTCGATGGGCTTCATTCCTGCTTCAAAGTAAGCGACGAGTACCTGCTTGGCACCTTCGCCCTGTGGCATTTCCATATCAATGTACATGTCTGAACCCGCAACAATTTGTACGCCATGCGCTACAGCTCTTTGCAGCCGGCTGTGTAAGCTGCTTTGATAACCGGCCATTGCCTGTTCCCGATCGCCCTCAAATCCCGTTAGGTCGAAGTACTTCAATAGCAAAGTCCGACTGATATCGGTAGGAATTAACGGAACGCCCTTCTCCGCCATGAGCGCCAGTGTAGAATCGGCTACCTGATAACCGTGTTCAATGCCGTCTACGCCGGCCACCACCGCTTCCCATACCGCCAGATTATTTGTCGCGTGAGCGGTGACTTTTCTGCGGTATCGGTGTGCCATCTTCACGATCTCTTTCATCTCATCAATGGTAAGCGAAGTATTATTAGGGGTATTATTGGCGCAGATCTTTATGATATCCGCACCGTAGGTAATGTTCTCTCTGACCGCATTGATAGCATCATCTTTACCTCTTATTACCCGGTATTCCTCTTCCGCAATATGCCGGTGATCGAATTGCAGGCCGGGGAATTGACCTCCCTCCGAGCTTAGGATAGGGCCCGACACGAACATTCTCGGCCCGGGCGTCGTACCTTCATTGATCGCCGTTTTGAGCGCTACATCCAGAAACTGACCGGAGTTGCCCAGGTCCTTTACCGTTGTGATTCCCGCTTCAAGGAAAGTTTTTGCCCTGGCTGCTCCTCTCAATGCACGCAGAGCGTCTCCTTCCATTATTACGGTCCTGACCCCTTCCAGCGCGAGATTGCTTTTGGGCGATTCCAAATACAATAAATGTACATGAGCATCGATCAATCCCGGTAATACAGTATACCCGGAGAGGTCGATTACGTCAGCACCCTGAGGTATCTCGATGTCACTACCCACGCCGGTGATCCGGTTGCCGCTAAGCTGAATGATCTGATCGGTGATCATTTGTCCCTGTTGGCTATCAAACAGCTTGCCGGCCTTGATGTAGACCTTCTGAATATCCTGAGCATTACCAGTAGAAAAGCAGAGGCTGTAAATGCAGCAGTAAAGCAACAGCTTGAAGTACCGATCTCTCATAAAGGGATATTTGAATGATTGAAAAGCAGGATTTAAGTTATCTAAAGTTTTCGGCCCAGTAAGGCAACTTCAGTGAATGTCTGAAAAGTTATGAATTCTACCAAGCTTTCCTGCATTGATAACATGTTCTTAGGCTCTGAGAAGCAGACGCAGGCCTTTTGGGTTGAGCGAAAGAATTTATTGTTGTGAGTTATAACGGGCTAAACTTAGGCATCGATTGATACCATGCCACTACCATTTGGGTCATGGCTGATGCTCTTTCACTTTGCTCATCGGCGAGGTTATGCTGCTCTCCCGGATCATCTACAATGTTGTACAATTCCGGCCGACTACCATCATAATCGCATAATAGTTTCCAATCCCCTTCCCGTACGGCCAGATCCGGTAAGTTTTTAAAACCATAAAAATTCTTTCTGTCCGGTGGACGGCTGTAGAAGATAGGCGCTGTGCGGGATGCCGATGAATTGCCGAGTATCGTTGACAGCATGTTTTCTCCGTCGGTTACCGCCTCGGCGGGAGTTTCGGTGCCTGTGAACGCCATTAAAGAAGGAGCCAGATCGATGGCAGAAAAAACAGAGCCTTTGTTGCGGGTACCTTTCGCTTTCTCGTTGAGAAATGCCGGCCCCCAAACGATTAGAGAGGAGCGGATACCGCCTTCGTATAGGTGGGTTTTGTAGCCTTTGAGTTCGCCCGCCTGTCCGGCACCCAGTTCTGGGCCATTATCAGAACAGAAAAGGATCAGCGTATTATCCCGCAGGCGCTCATTGGTCTGAATGTAATCGAACAATTTTCCAAACTGCCGATCCATGGCCTCCAGCACAGCGAGATACAATCCTCTTTTTCCTGCTTCCTTGACCAAACCGTATTCTTCAAAAGGCGGCCAGTATGGACTATGGACATCATCCGGCCAGATATTGATGTAGAACGGTTTTTCGGTGGTCTCCATGAAGGCAATGGCCGTGTCAATAAATCCGGTGGTGATCTCCGAGCGTTGCATCCAGGTGTAGGGTTCTCCCAGTATTTCGGCTTTTTCCCATATTCGTCCGACTTCCCCGGTTTCATTCTTGGTCAGAGGGAGTAATTTGGGCCCCATTCCTTCAAAATTGGTCAGGGATCTATTGAAGCCGTAGTCCGTGATTGCAGGAGCATCGGTCACATCGCGTTGTCCACCCATATGCCATTTTCCAAAATGACCGGTGGCGTATCCGGCATGTTGCAGATTTCGGGCCAGCATGGGCGCTGCCGGATCCAGCCAGTTGGCGATACCGCGTTCCGCATTCTGCTCCCGATGAGCCAGGTAAGAAGTGATATTCCATCGCTGTGGATAGGTACCGGTTGATATAGCTACGCGGGAGGGAGAGCAGATGGGGGAGTTAACGTAAAACTGATCGAAACAGATGCCTTCCGCCGCCAGCCGGTCAATATTAGGGGTTTGTGCAGCTACATTGCCAAAGCAGGACAGGTCCGCCCAACCCATATCGTCGATAAATATTAGGATGATATTGGGCCGGTTAATTGTTTTATCGGAGGAGCATCCGTACGCACTGAGTACAATACCGGTGATCAATATATAAAGCGAATTTTTGAGGATCGACCTTTTCCTACTTGCCATTGTGGTAGTTCGGATTAATGATATTGTATTAGTTGTGACAACTGCTACGGAGAAGATCTATTTTCTGCTTATCCTGAGCATACCAATATAGAATATCCCAATCCCCAGAAATAAAGATATCCAATTCAGGTGGCGCAGTCCTGATAGCACTGGTTTGTCGTCCATTAAATAGAATAGTACGTGAAAAATGCCATTGAAAAACAGCAAGCTTCCAAGGACCATGAATAGAATAGTGAATGGTAATGTTAATCTGGCAATCATGCTGACTCAGTTTTTTAGATTAGTAAAACTTAAAAATAAATCATTACCCGGTGGAATCGTACAGAAGTAGCTATTTTTCTGCTCGAATGAGGAATTACCTTGGCCACCGATTTTATTTAAGAGAAGTATTGTTTTGCTAAGTGTTTTTCTCCATCCGCGCTAAAAATGCCACTTTATAAGCCCGCCCCACCGGGATCTCCATCTCATCGATCTCAATTCCCTGCGCCGAGTAGGCACTGATCCTCGACAGTGGGACTATGAAGGATTTATGCACCCGCATAAAGCGATCTTCCGGCAACAACTCCAGAAAATTGCCGATAGAGACTTTGGTAAGAACCCGGCTGCCCGACAGAACGATCTTGACGTAATCCTTGACGCCCTCAACATAAAGGATCTCATGCAGAGGGATCTTGACCATCCTGCGATCGGAACGAACAAAAATATAAGGTGATGAGGCCGGCTCGGTAGCGCTTGGAACCGAAGATTGCTGCTGTTCTAGAAACTTATCAATGGTCTTTACGAAGCGCTTGAAGGAAATGGGCTTTACCAGATAATCCATGGCGTTCAGATCAAAAGCCTCCACTGCAAACTCGCGGTAGGCCGTGGTGATCACCACGCTGGGCTGGTTCTGGATCGATTCAATGAATTCCAGGCCAGTCAGCTCGGGCATCTGGATATCGATAAACAGTAGATCGGGCTGCAACTGCTTAATGTGAGCGAGCGCCTTTATGGGGTCGGTAGAATGGCCCACGGTCTCCAACTGCGGAAATTTGGCCAGATGCTGCTCGATGACCTTAATGGCTAGTGGTTCGTCGTCGACTATATAGCAGGTGTAGTTGGGCATAAATTCTGGTCGGTTAGTCATAAGTCGTAAGTCCGTCAGTCAGCGACTTACGCCAACTCCTAAAATTTGATCTGTAGTTCTACTTCAAACACTTTATTACGGTCCCTGATCTCTAATGAGTGCCGCCCGGGATACAACAAAGTCAGTCGTTGCCGTATATTTTCCAGGCCGATACCGCCGGTAGTAGCGATGGATGACCGGTGCGGTTTTTTACTGTTGTAGATCCGAAAGTCCAATCCGTCTTCATCTGCTCTAAGATATACCTTCACCCGGAAAATACCATCGTCTGACAGTCCTCCATGCTTGAAGCAATTTTCGGCAAAGGGTAACAGAATGAGTGGAGCTACCGGGATCTTGCCGGCTGCCACTTTCAAGTCAGTATCTATTTGTAGCCGATCGTCGTAGCGCAATTGTTCCAGGCCGATATAGTTTTCCAGTAATTCCACTTCTTCAGACAAGGGCACCTTTTCCTGATTAGCGCGATAGATGAGGTAGTCGAGTAATTCAGTCAGTTTAAGAATGCTGTCTGCAGTAAGTTCGGATCGGACCAGGGCCAGGCTGTAAATATTGTTGAGCGAATTGAACAGAAAATGCGGATGTAACTGCCCCTTTAATAATTTGATCTCGGCCTCCATCTTCGACGCGGCCAGTTGTTGATTAAGCTTTTGTTTGTGCCGGTAATCGCCGATGATGTGGATACACACGGCCAGGGCCACAATGGAATAATCCCGGATAATATTCTTGAGCATCTTGGAGGGTGGTACCGGACCATAATAGGAGCCCTCCATATAATTCACGAGATACTGCCAGCCAAGCCGGGCAAAGAATAGAAAAGTGCCGGCCAATACCACCCAGGCCAGAAAGACCGGCCATTTATTGTCGGCCAGGAAGCGGGGCACTATGTACCACGCGATCACATAAGTTGCCAGCATCAGAGCAGGGAGAGACAGCAGTGTAGCCCGGAAGAAATTCCAGTAAGTTCCCGGCCGAAGATGCATCATATTGGCGAAGTACTCCGAGGCGATGTATAAGCCCCAAAATAATATATGCGTCCATAGCTGTGTTGCGTGGGCCACAGGAAGACGCCTGGCCGGATATGTAACGGTACTTTCGATATCAGCTGTTTTGAGATAGCAAATTTAATGGCAATGCGCAAAACCGGGAGGGTTTTGTATACCAACGACCGGCGGACGGAGAGCAACAACCGCTCAGGAAGCTATATCGATCCTCTTTGTTGTTGGTATCCAAAGCATTGCAGTTGCTCTACTTTCCCGGCGAAAGGTTTTATTACCCCATACATTTGGAAGGTGTTTATCGTCTTCTTTTTTAATGAAAACTAATGATCATGAAAACATTCAGTAGCTTATTATTTACCGCTTTACTGGCGCTACTATTTTGTTCTTTTACCGGCGGGCCGGTTGGCAATAATTCTAACCCGGCAGCGGAAAAGATCTCTGTAGATGACCTTTCGTTCGGTGGCGCCTATCTGGTGTTCGGCAAAAAATATGGCGGAGAGATCACTAAAAAACAATTTGCGGGTCAGCGCCAATTGGGGGTAGACGGCTGTGCGGCCGGTTCGCGTATATTCACCTATCAGTTACAGATCACCCATGCCGGGAAGACCGCTTACTATTCCGCCGAGTCAAATATGCTTTCCGAAGATATGGTTGCCAAATTGAAGTCGCTGGTGCAAGGCGACACCTTTCAGTTTAAAAAGATCCAGGCTTACCTGCCCAATGGAAAAGATGTAGTGGATGTGCATAGCCGGGAGTTTGTAGTAGTATAGGAGAGATCACCCGACTGCTAAGGCCAGTTTGCTGGTTGTCGGTTAAGAAAACTGGTCAACCGGCAACTGGTAACTGATCAATGTTTAAAAGGATACAAATAGTCAATTATATACCTTGCTGCAAAAAATCAGGGATACTCTTACCTAAAACCGCCTACCTATTCCCAATGCAAACGACCAGGTATGGTACTCCTCAAAGCGGGTATCGTAAAAGATGGTTGGTGAGATATCCCAGTGATTGCCAATTTCGATCTCGTATTCCAGACCGGCCCGGAATAAAGCGAAGTTCTCTTTCTTTTCAAATTCTATACCCGGGCCGAATTGCACCACCAGACCACCAAAGGGTTTGATCAGCGCGTCCAGCGTAAGTACCAGTGGAGCCACCCGCTCCGGGTTTCTTTCCTCTCCGTAGTTATAGAGAATAACGAAAGTTTCGATCTCAATGTCATTGTGCAATCCGATCCCCCAGTTGGGATGGATCCAGTACTCCAGGTCCAGGCCCCAGGATGGGATGAACAAATTTTCTCCGGCGTGTTTGGTCGGGATCAGCGTATGACCAATGAGCCCGGCGACCCGAAAAGGAAGATGGCTCTTTTCATCGGTACCTTCGTATGGAGGTGCTTCTATATGTTGTGCCATTGAGGCAACTGAGAAACCCAGGGATAATAATAGGGTAAAGAATATGCCCTTATACATGTTGTATTTTTTGTACAAAACAAAATAACTGGTAGGAGTATATTTGTAACCTGGATCACACGAAGTGCTAATTTTCAATGACTTCCATAGATTTTATCATCGGTGGAGATTTCATAAGAACAGACACAAAAACATTGGCCGGTGCCATTACCCTTGGAAGTCTGCCGACTAAACTGTAAGTTGAACCGGAAAGATCAGGTATGGGAATAATTAAACTAAATGGACAAACAACAGGAACAGGCGATCAACTATTACGATAAGTTCTCCGCGATCTATGACTGGATCTCTTCCAGAGCCTATTATCGCAAACCCAGAGAATATGCCATCCGGGAGCTTGAGCTGAAGCCCGGTCAGCTCATTTTGAACGTTCCCTGTGGTACCGGCCAGAATTTCGAGTATTTTCAGGAACATCTTTCAGGCAGTGGGAAAATTGTGGGTGTGGATCTTTCCGGCGGCATGCTGGGAAAAGCCAGGCAGAAGATAGCAAGCCATCACTGGAATAATATCGAACTGTTTCTCCGGGATGTTACTACACTGGATAAGAATTGGGTGGAAAACCAATTGGGAAAGGGCGTGGCTTTCGATGCCATTCTTTGCGATCTGGGACTTTCCGGGTTTCCCCAATGGCAGCAGGTGATCGATAATCTGCTATCTCTGCTCAAACCCGGCGGAAAACTGGTGATCATGGACTGGTACCTGGCCGCACCCACCTGGCGTGGCCGTTTCATAGCGTGGGTGGGGAAAGGAGAAGTAGACCGGCCACTGTATCAATATCTGGAAAAAAAAGTGACGGATTTCAAGGTGAATACTTCCTTTAAGAAAGGGGAGATGTTCGTTGCATCGGGCAAAAAAAGTAAATCTGTGTAAATAGCTATTTGGCTGCATCTGTACCTTAATTCCTCCTCCAAACTGCTGAAAGTCATCTGGAATTGGCTAAATCTGCCACATTTCACCACTAAGGTCTTGCGGCGTAGGGAAAATTATACGCATATTACGGTATCTACAACCAAATAATAAAACGATGCAAACTCTGAGATCCTTTCTGATGGCTCTGATTGTCATCATTCCACTCTTTTTATCTGCTCAGGATGAATTTCCGAAAAAGATCACTTCCGTAGAGGGTATTACAGAATATCAACTGGAAAACGGCCTGAAGGTCCTGCTTTTTCCCGATCCATCCGTGCAGACCATTACCGTAAATATTACCTATCTGGTAGGTTCGCGGCACGAAGCTTACGGAGAAACCGGTATGGCGCATTTGCTCGAGCATCTGGTGTTTAAGGGAACACCTGATCATCCGGATATCCCCAAGGAACTGTCCGATCACGGAGCACAGCCAAACGGTACTACCTGGTTTGACCGAACTAATTATTTCGAGACCTTCGCCGCCACCGAAGAAAACCTGCGCTGGGCCCTGGACCTGGAGTCTGACCGCATGGTCAATTCCTTCATCTCCAAAGATGACCTGGACAGCGAAATGACAGTAGTACGCAATGAGTATGAATCGGGAGAGAACTTCCCGTCATCGGTACTCCAGAAACGGATGATGGCGGCGGCATACTCCTGGCATAATTATGGGAATACCACTATTGGAGCCCGTTCGGATATCGAAAACGTCCCTATTGATCATCTGCAGGCTTTTTACCGGAAGTACTACCAGCCGGACAATGCCGTGCTGCTGGTGGCCGGTAAGATCGATGAAGAAGCAACGCTGGAATTGATACAGGAATACTTTGACCCGATTCCCCGTCCGGAACGGGAACTCATTCCTACGTATACCGAAGAACCTACCCAGGACGGCGAACGCTTCGTCACATTGCGCCGTACGGGTGATGTCCAGGCGCTGGCTGCCCTGTATCACGTCTGCTCCGGCCTGCATCCTGACATCGCGGCTATTGATGTGATGATGCGCGCGCTGAGCACCCAACCCTCCGGCCGGATCTATAAGAATCTGGTAGAAAGCAAAAAAGCCAGCTCGGCCTATGGATACGCGATGAGCCTTAAGGAACCTGGCTTTGCCTATTTCTCTGCCAATGTGTTGAAAGATAAAGATCTGGAAGAAGCCCAGGCTACCTTGCTGGCTACGATCGATTCGCTGGCTACCCACCCCTTGACCGATGAGGAAGTGGAACGGGCCAGGGCGGAGATCCTGAAACAGGCTGAACTGGCCATGACCAATACCTCCCGTATCGGCCTTTTTCTAAGCGAATATATTGCCCAGGGTGACTGGCGATTGTTATTCATCGAGCGTGACCGTACCGAGGCCGTCACCACGGAAGACGTAGCCCGGGTGGCTAAGTTTTATTTTAAGCCGAGCAACCGCACGGTCGGCCGTTTTATCCCCGAAGAGGAGCCCGACCGGGTGGAGATCCCTAAAGCTCCAAGTATCGCTACGTTGGTGGACGGTTATAAGGGCCGGGAAGTGATGGATCAGGGAGAAGCTTTTGATCCTTCGCCGGAAAATATTGAAGCGCGTACGTCCAAAGGGGTATTAGCCAATGGTACTCATTATTCATTTATCCCCAAGGATACAAAAGGTGATGTGGTATTTGCCCATATCGGTATTCGTTTCGGTGATGAGAAAACATTGAGTGGGAAGCGAACGGCGGCCGGTATTGCCGCAGGCATGCTCGACAAAGGAACTTCCAAAATGAGCCGGCAGGAGATCAAGGATTTTCTGGATGCGCACAAAGCGCAGATGAACCTTTACGGAGGTAGTGGTCGGCAGTTCATTCGTATCCAAACCACGAAGGAAAATCTTAATGATGTGCTGGGGCTGGCTTTTGAGATCTTAAAAGACCCGGCTTTTCCCGAAGTAGAATTTGAGACGATGATCCAGCAGCGGATCGCCTCCATCGAACAGTTCAAATCTGAACCGTTCAGTAAGGCCAACCTGGTAATCGCCAAACACATGAATGACTATCCAAAGGATCATATCAATTATGTGGAAACACCGGATGAATCCATTGCTAATCTTAAAGCCCTGACCTTGGAAGATGTCAAAACATTCTACGAAAAATTCTACGGCGGCGGCGATAACTCCACCGTTACCATTGTAGGGGAATTTGATGAGGCGAGCACCAAGAAATTGCTGGAAGATGAGCTGGGAGCCTGGAAAAAAGGTAAAGTATACGAACGTCCACCCATGAAAGTCTTTGCAGGGGAAGCGATCAATGAAGAGGTAAAAACGCCGGACAAAGCCAATGCCGTCTTTTTGGTGCGCCAGGAGTTTAAAATGCGGGATGACGATGCGGATTATCCGGCTTTGTATGTAGCCAATTATTTATTGGGAGGCGGTTTCCTGAATTCCCGGCTGGCTACGCGTATCCGGCAGAAAGAAGGCCTGAGTTACGGCGTAGGTTCTTTTATGAGTGTCGACGGATTGGAACCATCGGCTTCCTTCGGGGCACAGGCGATCTACAATCCGGAAAATAAGGAAAAGCTGGAGCAAGCCTTCTTTGAGGAGATCCAGAAAGTACTGGATGAAGGGTTTACCCAGGAAGAGCTCGACGCGGCCAAAAAAGGGATCATCCAGAATAATCTCGTCAACCGTGCCCAGGACGACCGGCTATTGGTGATCCTGAATAACAATATGATGTTTGAGCGGGATATGGATTATTATGCCGATCTGGATAAAAAGATCGAACATCTTACTTTGGAGGATGTCAATAAGGCTTTCCGAAAGTATATTGATCCGGAGAAGTTTAACGTCGTTAAGGCGGGGGACTTTAAGGAGAAGGTGAACCGGCCTTAGCATGCAGCTATCAGGCAACTGGCTGATTGGCAGTTGCCTGATAGCTATAGATAATAGAAATGGAAAAACACAACAAAAAGGAACGCATGATCAGAGCTGCGTTCATCCTAAACGGCGGTTTATATCTGCTGGGAATGTCAGGGCTGATCAGTGACGGTAAATGGTTATTTGCAGGGCTGTATTTGCTGGCCGGCCTGGCCAATCTGGCGATGCTCATCCGGTTTAAAGAGGAGCGCCTAAAAAATGGGCTCAATTTCTTTATCCTATTTCTGAATGTGGTAGTGGCTTTCTATACGGCTGTCGACTATCATCTTTCCGGCAAACAATATGTTCAGTATGCTTGGGTTTTGGCAGGGTTGATGTCGGTGGTGGCGTTGGTGATACAATATCGCAAAAGGAAATATGCCTCCGAAGTCTAACCCTTTGATAATATGAGAATTTTTATTGCGCTTGTCTCAGTAATTCTTCTTTTCGCCTGTCGGTTGGAACAGGGAACCTTCACCGGCCATCAACTTCAAAGTGACGGCCAGACCCTCACCATCCAATACCGGGGCGAAGGTGACGTCGTCCAGTTTAAGATGTTTGAAGGCTTAGAACTTATACTATCCAAAACCGTGCCCGGACAGTTTGAAGGCCATTTGGAGATTCCCCAGCTGGATGATGCCATATTCAGCTACAGTATCACCATCCATCAGCAGGACAGTAATGGGAAGATGGTGGAGATACCCTATCAACCCGATAACGGCGATTACCATTTCAGATGGATCGGCAAGAACCGGACCGTTCCTTTTGAAAAAGCTGCTGCCCTACAGGGCACTCTGCTGGATAGCTCGATCACAAGTAAGTTCCTGGAGGAGAAAAGAGGGCTGACCATTTATTATCCCGAAAAGATCTCGCCGGAAACCCCCATCATCTATCTGACAGACGGCAGCGAGGTCAATGCTTATGCGCCTTTTGTAGACCATTTGATCACAACGGGTACCATTAAGCCTGTAATATTAGTGGGGGTACACGCCAGCCGTGAAAACAGGTATTTCGAATACGTGAATAACGGCATCAAGGAGGATATTTTCGAAAGGCACAGAGACTTCTTTTTTCAGGAGGTGATCCCGGAAATAGAGAATGGATTAGGAAACTGGCACGGCAGTCGATACATCTACGGCTTTTCCAATGGTGCTGCTTTCGGTATGTACGCAGGTCTGAACCATCCCGATCTTTTCGAGGAAGTCATTGCCTTTTCAACGGTTGATTATATTCCAGAACGTTTGCGAACTATTTCATTCGATTACGAACACTACCCTGCCTTTTATATGAGAGCAGGCAGGTATGAAGAAGATGTATTTCGGGAAAATACTCAATTCGTGAAGAAAATGATCGACCACCATATTGAAGTCGACTTTGGGGAATTTATTTCCGGCCACGACTATTATGTATGGCAGGTGGGTTTTCTGGAATATCTGACAGCGGAATTTGGAAAATGAAAGTACCCTTCCGGAAGCCCCGGACGAAAAACAGATCAATGAGTTGCTCATAGAGATGAGAACGACATTATACAATGCCCAGAAATAGAATCATATGAATATCCTGCTGAAACAGCCATATAAAATATTATGGCTGACCATTCCTCTGATCTTTCTTATATGCATATTCGGTTGGTATAATACGGTTGATCTGCAATTGCACGATAAGTATTTTATTTTTGAGATCTTCCACCTGGGCATTTTACTTTCCAGCATTTTGAGTATCATGGGATTGCTATACTGGCTGGTCAGAAATAAAAAACTGGTCCAATGGATGACTATGTTTCATCTGACAACTACCCTTTTTTGTGTTGTAGTCTTACTTATTGCGGCCTTATTGATCAGTAATACATTTGTTCTTCTATACCAACCCCATATGCTCAGTAATATATTTATCCTCCTGTTTATTTTAGTAATTGTGTTAGGGCAGGTGTTCTTTCTGATCAATCTGATCATTAGCTCGATACGGAATGTAGAGAAGAAGGGGTGAAAACTATTTTATAGTACGAATTCTATTTTCCTCGCTACGGATACTAAACCGGTCCGGGATCGTGAGCGAAAACTAGAGATATTGAGCGTGTGAACCATTTTGATCACCTCAAGATCCCGATATCGTGAAATACTTTTCTATTCTACTGCCATGCATTTTGATTCATTTGCATGTTTTCGCTCAACATACATTTCCTGCCAGGATGACTGTAATCGCTCTGGACGGCCTGAATGTCCGGAGTCGACCTGATGTGCAGGCTGAAACCATCGGCGGCCTGTCGTTTTTGGAAGCGGTAGAGGTCATCAACTGTAGTTGTGAAATGGATACGGTGGGTGATCGCACTTATTATGGACTGGGATACGGTGGGCCATATACAGCTTTAATAGCCGGCCCGTGGTGTGAGATCAAGCACGGGAAAACCATCGGCTTTGTGCACGGTTCCTATCTGTCCTGTCACCCTTTAACGAGGAAAGAAGTATTACCCGGAGTAAATGAACACTACGGCCTGAATTTTATCGAAGGAAACTGTTACGATAACGTCCAGCGCAACCCATCGCTAAATTGGTACGGCTTATATCAAAAAGACGAGGGCGTTTACGAACTTCGGTCAATGACCATATCTTATTTTTATGATTATACGGATCTGGGCGTTTTGTATGTGTTGGGTGGAGAAAAAGGCCTGATCCTGCTATTCGGAATGGAAGGCAAAGCCAGAAGGGCCTTGATCGACGGGCAGCATTTTGACTGGCCGGAAGGCAAAATGTACAGCTATACGGAACAGAAAGGCACTCTTCTTACCCGGGCACATCGCCTTCATTTGGAAGGTAGGCCACCCGTCGTAACTTTAGAAAAAGACGGAATACGGCAAATACTCAGTCCGCAGATCGCTGATCTGTCTGATGCTTCTCAACTTATGTGGGTAGGAGATCTTGACGGAGATGGGCAGGAAGACTATATCATAAAATACGGTGAAAAATCGGTAGCTATTATTTTATACTTAAGCAGTGAAGCGGAGGAAGACACCCTGGTAAAGCCTGTAGCCGTTTATTACTCGGGTTATTGTTGTTGATTTTGATAGAATGAAAATAGATGAATTACTGAAAATAACCACCTGACTGAACGATGACATGATAAATATGCAAATACAT
>JAGQXH010000220.1 GCA_020436695.1 Lewinella sp.
CCCAGTGATAGGGTATTCTGGGGGTGGCAAACAACAGCGCGCTTTCTTCTATATTGATCACCTTATCGGCATATTCTGCCCGGTTTCTCCCCTGGATCAGACTGATCTTATAATAATCCCGCCGGTTATAAGGCATGTACTGGTGATTGCGGCGCTTGTGTTCCATCACTTCATTCGTCTTAAATACGTTGAAATGGCCGATCTCCTGGCTGAGACCGTCCGGAAAACCCGATCCGGTTTCCCGGTAAAAATCTTCAATGGAAGTTACGTCCGGCATGGAAGGTGGTTTGTAAAATTCAAACTTACGAATTTTTATCTAGAGTGTGCCACACTTCTGAAGTGTGGCACACTCTAGATAAAAATCACAATTCATACAATCGCCCCTTGATCACCACATATTCCACTTTACCGCCTTTTTTCAAGACCACTCCTGAACCATAGCCCGGAGCAATCATCTGTTCTTTATCCTTTTCATTGGGCGGCAGCACATCCATTTCCTGCACCTGACCGGCGGCATCGTCCCATTGCGCTACCCGCACAGCGGTGTAGCCCTGTAGCCAGAGCGAGCGATGATCCAGCTTACGCACAGCGGCGGTATTGGGCATGACCTTGGGGTATATTCGTCCGGGAGTGGCCTGGTAATCGCGGCCGGAGAAATTTTCGTAAGAAAAATAGGTAGACAGATCACCCTGGTCGGCTACATAAGCGCCGCTCATCACGCTTTCCCCATCCACAATAGTCTCATCGCGGCGAAGTCCAATGTCGACGGTGTACCATTTACCATTGCGTTCGATCTCCACTTCGCGCAATGTCAGATCCATGAAGGCATTACTTTCATTAAAGGGAATGGCTTCGTAAGCGGCACGGTCGGCCATTTCGTAACGGTGGGCCGCAATAGCTTCCAGGGCCGACATAATGACGAGGAAATTCAGTTTGCGGATCTCCTGTTTTTCCGGGTCATCGACCAGTCCTCCCGATTCGATCAAAATGGTACTGGTGCCCCATTTGGTGATATTGTCGCCAAAGGCGCGCGGCTCAAAATCATCATTATAACGGGCCACCTTACCCGGGATGTAATTTTGCAGGGTGCCGTTCATCAATCCGATCAGCTGCATAGCCCGGCCCCGGATCTTGTTTACTTCCTTTTCGTAATTGTATGCCGGAGCGAGGAAGGAAATGGTTGCCGTATTGGATTGCATGCCGGCAGCGTAGTAGCGGCTTTGATCGTGTAGGTTGAAGCCCCAGTCAGCCTTCAGCTCATCACGTACTCTTTTGAGCAGTTGCGCTTCCGGGCTCTGGAGCCGCAAGGCATCCCTATTGAGGTCGACGCCCAATGCATTGCGGCGGGTAAAGCGTTCGGCACCATCTGGATTAAGCATGGGAATAAAGACGATGGTCAGTTCCCGCAGCAATTGTCGCCGGAGAGGATCAAACTGATCACTGGCCTGAAAAAAGCGGAACATATCCATCAGGGCCATGGTGGCAGTGGATTCATCTCCATGCATTTGTGACCACAGCAATACTTTAACCGGGCCGCTGCCGATGCTGACCTTATAAATATTCCGACCTTCAATAGAGGCTCCGGCCGGCTCCACTTTGAAAGGAGTGGCCAGACGTTTGACGAGCCCTTCCACTACTTCGTGTTTAAAGCGGCGGTGAGTAATCGAGGGTTCCTTGTATAGTTCGTAGTTTTTGGCCAAAGCCTGATCAAACTGTGCGTCAGCGTCACACATATTAAGTAGTAAGGCAAAGGATAAGAGGAAAAAATGTCGCATGCTTGTTAATTTACGGTGAACGGGTAACGGCTGTACATTTTGGTCTAAAGGTGAAGGCCATGGGTGAACCTTCTGCCGTTTTATCCTACTCCGTAAATTAACGAAATTGCCAGTTGAATATTGAGCATTTTTTGGGAAGGCGCAATTCTTACCGGCACAATTCAACCCATCGGCGAACTAATTGTTATTTTTGGGCTTACATTTTACTATAAGGTACGGCTTTTAACAAGTTATCCCATTCTCATGATAGAGACTACCAAGAAGACGCACACATTTGAGACGGTGCCTCATGATCCGATCGGGCTCAAAATGTATACACTCTCCAACGGCTTGCGCCTGTTTCTGAGTGTCAATCAGGCGGAGCCTCGCATCTATACGCATATTGCCGTGCGGGCCGGCTCCAAGCACGATCCGGCAGAGACTACGGGGCTGGCGCACTATATGGAGCATATGTTGTTCAAAGGATCGAGCCGTATTGGCACCCTGAATTGGGAAAAGGAAAAACCACTCCTTGAGCAAATATCCGAACTATATGAGCGTCACCGTCAGACCCGCGATATGGAAGAACGTCGGCAGATCTACGCCGAGATCGACCGTATCAGTAGTGAAGCGGCCCGCCTGAGTGCTCCCGGAGAATACGATAAGCTGGCGGCTACCATCGGGGCCAAGAATACCAATGCCTACACCTGGGTAGAGCAGACCGTTTACGTGAATGATATTCCCAGCAACGAGTTGGAACGCTGGTTCCATTTGGAAGCCGAGCGTTTCAGTATGCTGGCTCTGCGCCTGTTCCATACGGAGCTGGAAACGGTCTACGAGGAATTCAATATCAGCCAGGACCAGGATGCGCGTAAGGTAAACAATGCCATTCGAACGGCACTTTTCCCGCAACATCCCTACGGAACGCAGACGACCATCGGCAGCGCGGAACACCTGCGCAATCCTTCTCAAAAGAATATTCAGCACTTCTTTTCTACCTACTATGTGCCCAATAATATGGGCGTCCTGCTGGCCGGTGATTTTGATCCGGATGAAGCAGTACAACTGGCAGAAAAATATTTCGGCAAATTCAAGCCCGGCAATGTGCCACCGTTTGAATTTGAACCGCAACCGGCATTACAGGAAAAATTGCATCTGCAGGTATATGGTCAACTTACTCCCTATGTCGACCTTGCCTGGAGACTAGAGGGAAGCCATACGGATGATCCGCTTATGTTGACCCTGCTGTCCGGCCTACTGCATAACGGGCAGGCTGGGCTGATCGATCTTCATCTCAATCAGCAGCAAAAGGTATTGGAAGCGGAGGCCTGGACCTGGATGTATGAAGATTATTGTGTGTTTGGATTGTATGGAAAACCGAGGGAAGGACAATCCCTGGAAGAAGTGGAACAATTAATGCTGGCCGAACTGGATCGCGTACGACGCGGAGATTTCCCGGACTGGCTGCTGGAAGGAGTGATCAGAGATCTGAAACTGGTTGAAATGGAGGCCTTTGAAACGAACAAGGGCCGGATCGGGGCCATTACCCAGGCTTTTGTTCTGGGAGTGCCCTGGGAGCGGTTTATCGGGCGATTCGATTGGTTCAATAAAGTGACCCGTGAGGATATTATGGATTTTGTGCGGCACCGCTTGCAGGATAACTACGTGCTCATTCACAAATTGCAGGGCAATGATCCCACCGTGATCAAAGTGGAGAAGCCTCCGATCACTCCGGTGGAGATCAACCGGGATGCCGTATCGGATTTTGCCAAAGCCTTTATGCAACTGCCCTCTCCTGAACTGGCGCCTGCTTTTGTAAATTACGCTGAGATCATACAGCACACCCGCCTGCAAAACGGCTTGTCATTGGATTACATCCGGAATGTGGATAATGAGCTCTTCCGGTTCGATATCATCCTGCCCGCCGGGAAGATGCACGATCTGAATCTGACGATCGCTACGCTGTATTTTCCTTATCTGGGCACCGGGAAATACAGTGCTCAACAGTTGCAGCAGGAGTTATTCCGCCTCGGCCTGAAACTGGATGCTCAGACCAAGAAGGAGAAAACACATATCACGCTGACCGGACTACAGGAATCCATGAAAGCCGGCCTTCAACTATTGGATCATCTGCTGACGGATCTGCGGCCGGATGAACAGGCCTTGCAGAATGTGGTCAACGATATCTTTCAGTTGCGGGAGAATGCCAAGCGCAACCGACAGATAATTGCCCGGGAAGCGCTGATGAATTTTGGGCTATACGGCGAAGAATCACCTTTCTCGCATCGCTTGTCCCGGGAAGAATTGCTGGCACTGGATGCCCGCCGATTGACGGAAACGCTGAAAGATCTTCGCTCCTGCGAGCATTCCTTATTCTACTACGGGCCGGCACAGATGGATGAAGTTTCGGGTTTGCTGGAAACTTATCATTTTGCTCCCGCTATCCGTCGGCCGTTTGGGCCTAAGCTGGAACTGAGTACGATGCCGGCAGAAAACCATCAGGTATTTTTTCTGGACTTTCCGATTGTTCAGACAGACCTGATGCTGATGTCTCCCGGCACGCCGTATTTCAATCTGGAAGAACATAAACTTCGCAGCTGGTTTAACGAATATTTCGGCTTGGGACTGTCTTCCGTCGTTTTCCAGGAAATACGCGAAAGTAAGGCGCTCGCTTATTCTACCTATTCCATCTACGGTTCCCCGAGGCGGAAAGATGAGCCTCACTATCTGCAGGCATACGTGGGGACACAGCCCGATAAGATCGCCGATGCACTACCGGCACTTTTCCGGATCATGAATAATATGCCGGTTGATCGGGCGCAGATCGAACGTTCCCGCCAGTCGGTCATCAAGCAGATCGCCAGTAGCCGTACGCCGCGCAAGCGCGTTTATTGGGACTATCTGTTGTTTAAAAATCGCGGATTTTCGCACGATCTGGATGAAGATATTTACCGGAAGTTATCAGCTTCCCAACCCGATGATCTGATCCGTTTTCAGCAGGCTTACGTCAGGGGGCGTCACTTCAATATCATGGTCCTGGGCAGTAAAGACCGGGTAGATATGGAATACTTA
The DNA here is from genome assembly GCA_020436695.1 of Lewinella sp. Taxonomy (GTDB): domain Bacteria; phylum Bacteroidota; class Bacteroidia; order Chitinophagales; family Saprospiraceae; genus Flavilitoribacter. The sequence continues at coordinate 4,827 of JAGQXH010000220.1, forward strand.
CGGAGTTTCGGCGGGGTTCGGGAACTGAGTATGGAAGAGGTGTTTGGGTGTTAGGTCCTGGGCGTTCGGTTCTTGGCCCTGGGGAGAGAGTGAATTGAAAATTTTAATAAGTCTGCTATTATTAAAGCCACATTCCTCACTTCTCATTCTTCATTCCTCACCTTTAATCCCCAGTCTTTTCCATACATCTCCCACGACGAATGACCGCATTTCCGAATCCAGTTGGTCAAAATCCGGTGGTGTCACCCGTTTTGCGAACCGGCCTTCGCGCAGCAGGTGGATCTCATCGCAATTTTCCCGCAGAGTTGCAAAGATGTGAGAAGAGATCAAAATGGTTTTCCCTTCCGCTTTAAGGTGGCGAATGATCTCGGAGATGATCATGTTACTGTGGATATCTACGCCATTGAAAGGTTCATCCAGTACGAAGACTTCGTTGTTTTGCAGGAGGATGGCCAGCAGGGCCAGCTTTTTTTTCATACCGGTGGAATAGGTAGTAGCGTATTGTTCCAGCGGTAGATCGAAAACATTCTTCTCCGTGAAATTGTCGGCGGTAATATCCCGGGCGATGCACAGCAGTTTCAGGTATTCCCAACCGGTGATCCTGGAGAGAAAAACCGGATTGGTGGGGAGAAACCCCAGATGGTGTCGCAATGGTTGCCGGTCAGAAATGATCTGGCCTTCGAAGTCTTCCAGCCCGGCAAGACAGCGGAAGAATGTGGTTTTGCCCGCACCGTTCTCGCCCACAATGCCGTATACTTTTCCGGGCATAAACTCAATATCTATAGCTTTCAATACCAGCTTATTGCCGTAGTATTTCGAGAGTTGCTTTACGGTGATCATTCGAGGAGCGCTTTTAGTTGTTTTTTGGATCGGATGTAGAACATTGGAATGACGATCAATAACATAGGGGGAAACCAGAGGCTGAGTCCGAAAAGAAATGCCTGCGGCAGGTTGATCTCCCGGGGATAGGCCGAATATTTGGCCAGTATCATGGACCATAAAAAGATGCATCCCAAAAGCTGTACACCAAGGATGATCCACCACTTATCCGGGTTGGTCAACATTAGCACCAGGAATAAGGGGGCAGTGAGCAGGGAGATGCAGATCAAAGCAGAAAACAATTTTTTATTCAGAAACCCTTTAGGGTCTGTAGCGTAGATCCATACAAAGTATTCATCTTCCGGTTGGGCGTAGTAGGACATACCATTGAAAAACAAAAGCGCGAGAGCAAAAAGCCCCAAATTGAAGTTGGCCACCTGGATGGATTTTGCCAATAAAAAATAGGCGAGCAGGAGCAGCCAGAATGTTCGGCGAAAGCCGCTGATGAACTCAAACGGAAATCTTCGAAAGGGCGTTGGTAACACCAGCCCGATGCGGTACCTGAAGTGAAAAGTAGCTAATAGGATAGAAAGAGCCGGTAGCCCAAATGCCAGATAATAAAGACCTTCATAGCTAAGGTAAAGTGCAAAAGGCAAGGCAACCAGCGTATTCTCCAGTAGTCTGATCCTAAGAAAGTCCTTTTTGCTGAAAATGGATCGCAGCTGATCGTTGCGGCTGCGTTCTCCCAAAGCGGATAAGAGCGAGAAACAGAGGATTAGATAGATCCAGACCGCAAACTCAGTTTTAACAAACAGGTATCTGGAAGCTGCCGGAAACGCCACCAACGCAATGAGATAACCAATGAGTGGGTGCACTCCCAAGGCGCTGACCCAACGTTCCAGGCGCCGGTATTGCAGGAGAAAATAATACTTCATCCGGATAAATGGCAGAAATTGAGCAAATCCAGTATTGACCGCCCAAAGTAAGCACAATTATCGATTACTTAAAAGGGAAGCCCCCAAGTCTGCTAACCTCCCGTGTGGGTCAATACTCCACATACATATTCACCATCTGCAAAACGGCCAGAGAGAGGAAGAAAATGCTGAGAATATAGTTGATGTTTTTGGCAAGATAATGTGCCCGCTGGGCAATGTATTGAGCAAACCGGGCATAGACCAGGAGTAATCCAAAGGCACCCGCTGTGGCTCCTACAATGTAGATCCACCGACAGGGCCAGGTGGCCGTGATCAAACCCTGAGAGCGGAAATAGGCACTTACCGCAAAATAATAGGGTATAGCCAGTACATTCATACTGGACACAATGAAGCCTACCAGCAGGGATCGTTTAGACTTTGATTCCGCTTTTTTCACCTGCGCTTTGCGCGCCAGCACGTAAAAAGCGATACTCAGGACCAAAAATACAAGTATGGAGATCTGCTTGAGGAATTCTACCACTTCCGGGTGTTTGATCAGATAACCCGTAAAAGCAACGGCAATGAATACCTGAAAGAACATAGCCAGGGCACCGCCTGTGCTGTAGTGAATTGCGGCCTTCAAACCTTTTCTGATACTGACATCGACTACCGTCATATTCACGATACCCGGCAGGATTATTCCCACCGTGCCCATGGCCCATCCCAAAAAGAATTGATTGAAGTATTGCATGTGGCTCGTGAAATTTTCTCAAATATCTTGTTCCTTAGCAAGTGGAATTCCTCAACTGGAATTCCGTACCCTGCTCTTATTAATTTTCCGTAGCTGTTACTGCTTTACTACGCCGTAAAAATGGCTTAAACCGGGTACTAAGACCAAAAAATACGACCAAACCGGTCATAGTTTGGATAACCCGGTAGCGCAACGCTTCAATTAAACAACGGAAAATAGTGGTACTAATGTTCGGTTTGTCTGGATCAGGTGGGTTGTTCATGGCTGCTTTTTCCGGCCAAAATACGGTCTGTTGTGTACTGCGAAGGGATGTTACAACCGTAGTTATACAAAAAAACAGGGAAACTCCCGGAAGTGAAGGCTTCCGAGTAGGTAGATGGCAGATGGACATAACATTGGCCGGGCGCAGGAATGTGGCTAGTTTTTTCATAGTTGTTAAAAGACACAACTTAGTTGATAAGTTGAATATAGGAAAATTTTTATTGGCAAATATACCATTCTGTAGAAAATCTGCCTGTTTTAGGACTAGAGGCTCGATCAGTCCACCCTTAATATATCTTCCTGTAGCACCTGGTGTAACGTCTCAATCAGAAAATCTACCTGGGCTTTTCCAACGCACATCGGCGGTTTGATCTTCAGTACATTGTGGAAGGGGCCGTCCGTGCTCATCAAAACCCCTAACTGTCGCATACGATTGGCGATGTATGTAGCTTCCGTGGCGGCTGGTGAAAGCTGGTCCCGGTCACGGACCAGTTCGATGCCCTGAAATAGCCCGGGGCCTCTTACATCGCCGATCAGTAAGTAGCGATCCTGTAACTCCAGCAGGCATTGACGCAGGTACTCACCGGTGCGCAGCGCATTATCTTGCAGTTCCTCTTCCCGGATCACACCGAGCACGGCACGGCCGATCGCGGAAGAAACGGGGTTGCCGCCAAAAGTATTGAAATATTCCATGCCATTGGCAAAAGCATCGGCCACGGCCCGGGTACAGACCACTGCTGCCAGTGGATGCCCATTTCCGAATGGTTTGCCCATGGTCACGATATCGGGAACGACGCCCTGCAATTCAAAACCCCAGAAATGATTGCCTACCCGCCCGAAACCGACCTGGACCTCATCGGCAATGCACAGCCCCCCGGCCCGGCGAACCAACTCGTAAGCCTGCTGCAAATAACCGGAAGGCAGCACGATCTGTCCGCCGCAACTCAATATGCTTTCGCAAATGAAACCCGCTGTTTTTCGGCCGGATTGCTCGATAGCTGCAATGGCTTTCTCCAAATGATCTGCATATTTCTTGCCCGCTGTCGGATCATTGTCCCGATACAGCCCGCGATAGGTATCCGGTATCGGTACGATCTGGGTGTGAGGCGGCTTACCGCGTCCACCCCGCCCATCAAATTTATAACTGCTGATATCGATGCAGGCTCCCGTATTGCCGTGATAGCCCACTTCCACAGCGATCATATCCGTATGCCCCTGATAGCTTCGGGCCATACGCAGCGCCAATTCATTGGCCTCACTACCGGAGTTGACAAAATGAACCACCGAAAGCTCCGGGGGAAAGGTTTGCAATAGTTCTTCGGCTAATAATGCGATCTGCTCGTGCAGATAGCGGGTGTTGGTATTTAACACGCCCATTTGCTGCTGCCCGGCTTTTACTACCTGCGGATGCTCGTGCCCCACGTGGGCTACATTGTTGACGGTATCCAGATAGCGTCGGCCGGTATTATCGTAGAGATAGGGCCCAAAACCGCGAACAATGTGCAGGGGTTGTTGGTAAGAAAGGCTAAGGCTCTTACCCAAATGGTTGCGGCGGATCTCAGCCAGCCTGGATATATCCGGCTTTTCCGGTTGATAGGGTAATCCTGGTGGCTGTAATAGCGCCGGATCGGGGCAGATACTTTGCCAGACGGTTTGTTGGCGGGGAAAGGCTACGCCGGGAAAATCTCCCTCCCATTCCAGTAAGTCCAGCATGATCTGGAAATGAAGATGGGGCGGCCAGTTGCCGTTAACCGGATAATTGCCAATCCGGGCAATGATCTGTCCTGCCTCCACGGCATCTCCCACGCGTAAGCCTTCCAGAGAATCGGCACTGAGGTGGCCGTACAGGGTGTAAAATTCCACATCAGACGTCGGATGGTGATGCAGAATAATGGTTGGTCCGTAATCCCGCTCTCCCTGATTGTCTTTCAAACTATGTATCACTCCCGGGATGGGCGCTGCTACCGGCCGGCCAGCTTCTGCCCAGACATCCAAACCCAAATGGACCGTTCGCCATTCCGGACCTTCATTGCCGGCTACCTGGTAAGCGTCGGTCGTATAAAAAGGACGAACTTCTCCATATCCGCCGATGCCGATCTGGGCAGCATCATCTTCCAACATTCGTCGGATAGTACGGTCAAAACGCAGTATATCGGAAAATCCGTCGTTATTGCCGAAAGTAGTGCTCCCTACGCTCAGATCTAGATGAGTGATCCGTTCTTCCGGCCGGGGAGAGATCAGTAAAGGTGGAGATTTAATTGCGCTACCCGCCCATTCCCGGAAAAGAATGGCCGTGGGGCAGGGCTCCCAACCACAGGCTTCGCGGAAGGTATAATGGACCAGCGCTGCCGGTAACTGCTGCCATTTTTCCAATAATTCCCAGGCCGGTCGCTCACTGATCAGCAAATAGGTGTTTTCCGGCTCAGCGGTTTTATTGATCGCCGCGTTGGTTACGGAGATGAGCAGGCGGGCAGCTACCAGATCGTACAAAAGTGCTACATCCTGCTCCAATAAAGGAAAAGCCCGATGAAAACCTTTAACCATGACCGCAGCTCCCTCCAATGGATGATGCAACTCCATGACCCCATAGGCAATGGCTACGGCCAGCTCATTAATACTTTGGGTGTGAATGGCATCGCCGAAGTCGATGATGCCGCTAAGTGCCGCTCGCTCCCTCTCGTACCGGACCAGGACATTGTAGTCATTGGCATCGTTGTGGATTACGCTGGTACGTAGCTGCGGGAGTTGCGGAAGCACTATCTTTAAAAATCGATCGAGGAAATAGGCAGCCAGCCCTTGTTGCTGCTGGTCAGTGATGAGCGGTAAGTAGTCTTTTGTCCAGGCAGCCTGTGCGATATCCCACTTGAAGGTCCGGTGAGCAGCCGGATGGTCGAATCCCTGAAGTGCCTGACATACAGTACCTATACCGAAGCCGATCTCTTCCAGTAGATCAAGCGAATGGGGATTGGTCGAGGCCAATACCTGGCCGGGCACCCATCGCACCATACGCAGCAATCGCTCACGACCTTCCTCATCAGTTACAGGAATGATCAGGCGACCAAGCGTGTCAGGAATGGGGTAGGGGAGTTCCAGCGGTAATTTCCGGCGGTTGATCCATTGTAGGGATGCCTGTTGCAGGTCGATCTGGCCGCTATCGCTACCCGGCCGGTTTATTTTGAAGGTCAGTTCCTTTCCTTCCTGGGTAACGATCCGAAAGTTCAAATCAATTTCTCCCGGAAGGGGAGCAATGCTTACAATGGAATAGCCCCAGTATTTTTCGATCCATTGCCGTATAGTGGATTCGGCAACCTGTATACTAGCAATCATATGTCAAAGTGTCAATAGTCTGAAGATTGAGATAATTACCGTAACTTTAAAGACCGAAAATTAAAAAAATGCTTAAGCCCATGCGTTTTTTCCTACACCTAATCTCCTGTTTGTTACTCCTTACATTTATTTCCTGCCGGAGAAATACGGCCGAAGTAACCCATAATCATCTGGGAGAGGTTCACTTTACGGCGCAGGGTTTGCCGGAAGCTCAGGCCTATTTTCAGAAGGGACTGCTGCTGCTACACAGCTTCGAATACGATGATTCCCGCCTTGCCTTTTTACAGGCCCAGGAAGAAGACCCGAAT
>JAGQXH010000221.1 GCA_020436695.1 Lewinella sp.
CGATCTTCAGATAGAGGGCCTCCTCTTCTATCTGGAAATTAACCTGCAATCCTTCCTCAAATCTGGTTTTTTGTAGCCTGAGAAAAGCCTCAGCAGACTTTAGTTCTTCTGACAGCGGCACAACTTCCCGCTCGCTGCTTTTCAGTATGTAGCGATAGGTCTTGCTCAGACTGTCGAGAAACCCTCCGGCCGCCTTCGGATCAATCGAGATCAGGCTGCCAAGCGAGCTCAGGGAATTAAAAAGGAAATGCGGGTTGAGCTGTTGTTTCAAGCTTTCGTATTGTACCAGTGCCTTTTCCTTTTCCAGCAGATTGGCTTTGCTTTCCAATTGCGCCAGTTGCTGTCTGTGTCGCTGTCGGTTGCGGTAGTAATGAAAAGTCAGGCCCAGTGCTACAGCGGTTAACAGCAGCCGAAACCACCATAGGCGATAGAAGGCCTCATTCACTACCAGTGGGATGACAAGCGCCTCCACATCCGGCATCCCGGCCTGCTTTACCCGAAAGACGTAGTTACCCTTTGGAATATTGGTATAGTTTACAAAATGCCGCTGTCCGGCACTGATCCAGTGTTCATCAAAGCCTTGCAGCTGGTATTCGTAACGGCAGAGCTCCGGGTTGGACAAATTCAGTGCCGTGAACTCCAACGAAAAGAAATGACTGTTAGCCGGTACGACCAGCGGCTGCTTTATCTGTTGTTCGCTGCCCAGATAATATTCACGATCGTCTATTTTAAACGAGGTCAATGCCAGCGGCGCACTAAGCTCCGTAGGCGTTAAGGAATCCGGATCGAAAGTATAGTAACCACCGGTTGCATTGAGCACGAGCCTACCATCGGACAAAGCGCCAATACCGGTAATCTGCTCCGGCACACCATTTACTTTTCCAAAAGTAGTGATCCGATCGCTTTCCTGTTCCAGCCGGCACAATCCTACAGCGGCGAGTGTCACCCATATCTGTCCCCGTTGATCTTCTGTTCCCCAGGCCACATAATCAGAAGAAAGACCGTCGGCAATGGTATATTTTTTCACCAGTTGCGGAGGTTCGGTCTCACAATTAAAGTGCAAAAGCCCCTGCTCGGTACACGCCCAGATATCACCGTGATGATCCGTAAAAAAACTGTTCATTCTCACCGAAGCGACATCAGTGGTGACCTGCCCCTCAGCATCCAGGTAGTAAAAGCGATCTTTCCCGGGCAGGTAGTAACCGTAGATGGTCTTATCGCGACTGCCGAACCAGGTCCGGCCCCAACCATCTGCCGTCACCGAACCCACTACATTGGTGGCGATTGCCCCCTCCACCTCTTCATTGGGCATAAAATGTGTAGTCTCACCACTTCCGGGGTGATAGCGAAAAACACCGAAAAGGGAAGAGCCCATCCAGAGATCGCCCTGCCGGTCCTCAGTGATCTGGGTATATAGATTCGATCCTACTTCAGAGGAATACAGCGGGGGCTGTCGGGGCAATTCGAGTGTATGGGTAATCAGGTCCAGCCTATACAGTGCATGCCGGCCAAGCACCCAAATTCTATTGTCCTGCCCCTGCCAGAGATCCATGATCAATTTCTGTTCTATATCGGCTGCTGTTTTGACCGGAAATTTCCCCAGGGTCATTGCCCCAGTCAGCTCGTCATGAACTTGCAATCCATCGCCACCGAACACACCGATCAGCCGGAATTTACTTATCTCGTCATCAAGTACTTCAGAAACAAAAGGTGCGCCGGGGCCAAACTTTCCGGAACGTAGGGCATGAAACTGAAAACCGGAGGTTTTGATCTGTATACGAAGCAGGCGGTTATTGTGGTTTCCCCATAGATTGCCCTGCTTATCGACACATAGGTTAGTTAGCTGTTCAGAAGGGATTCCGATAGTTTTGAACCGCTGATCCGTAAAAAAAGTGAACTGCGCTGTCTTTTTATTAAAAATCCCCAGGCCGCGATCCTGCCCGGCTATCCAAAATTCGTCCTCATTTTTATGGACGATCGAGTTGACAATATTGACCGCATCGAAATTGGGTCCCTGTTGATCATAAAGAAATTTTTTCCATTCTCCGGATTTCCGGTTGTATCGTCTCAGGCCGCTGGCCCAGCCGCCCACCCACAGTTGGTCGCCTTCCGGAAATAAAGTGTATGCCTGCCCCGTATTAAGAGTACCGGGCTTGATCTCTTCCTCCCGGTGACTTTCAACCTGACCGGTACGAGGATCAAAAACGTATAGATCCGCGTTGGTGGCACACCAGATCCGCCCTTCTTCATCCTGCCAGAAATTGTAGCCGACATTAAAGTCTGATAGCTCCTCCGCAGTGACAAAAGCGGCATTTTCTGTAGTCACCAGATCATGGGACTGGATCGTACCGTTGATGGTATCCAATTGTACAATGCCCTGGCCGGTCACCCCCATCCAGATGCCACCGTCCCGATCGAAAAAGATCCGGGTAACGGAGGCTGTTTTGCGTTTTAGTTTTTCTGTAAAGGGAAAATTTCGAAATCGTCCCGTCTTCCGGTTATATACACTAACGCCGCCGCGCACCAGGCCGGCCCAGATGTTCCCCACTGCATCTTCCTTAATGCAGGCCACATTATTGCTGCGGATGGAAGTGCTATCGGCGGCATCATGCTGGAAGTATCGGAACGCATGTCCGTCATACCGCACCAATCCCTCACGGGTAGCCAGCCAGAGAAAACCAACATGATCCTGATAGATGTCGTACAGTGTGGTAATATTAAGCCCCTTATCTTCTCCGAAATATTCGATCGAGATCACCTGTTCCTGAGCGTCAAGCAGTCTCGCCCACCCCAGAAGCCACAAAAGACAAAATATATATCGGAACAATCGACTCATCAGGTAAAAATACAATTTGGCTTTAATGCACGGGAAAATAAACCGTCACTCATTTTCAAATCCAATTGCCGATCTGTCAGCGACCAATATTCGCCATAAAGTCAATAGCGAAATGCGCGATCATATTGGCCGGCAGATCTCTTTTCCACCAATACATAAGGCTCAAAACCGCTCCGGCAGCAAAGGAAATAATGATGCCGGCCAGCCCCTGCGAATAGTGGAACAAAGCAAACGGTAGCAGGGATAAGGCAGTAGCCAGCCATTTGTTTCGCGTAAGCGTGTTCCAACGCTCCAGTTGGAAACCGCGCATAAAGACCTCTTCCGCTATACCTGCACGAAGACAAACCAGAGTAATGCTGAAAACCGACAACGAGTCAAAGGCCGTGGATTCGCCGAAAGGCAACCTCAGATAGCGCACCAGTGCTAACGCCAGCAAAATGCCGCCAAGGGTAGTCAGAAAGATGACCAGGGTCCAAAGGGTGGTTTCCTTCCAATTTTTTTTGCTGATACCGATCGACGACAAGGGTAATTTTTCCTTGCATAAAATAATCCAGAATAACACCCCTACCATGCCCAGATTGATCAGCTCTTTGGCAATGAAAGGCCCATCGGCCATTTGTTCGCCGAAGATCCTTTTGAATACGATGCCGGTGAGAGGCAAGGTTACGTAAGTGATCAAAAGGCCGATCCAGGTATAAATCTTATGTGGCATATTCAATACCGCGATTTAATGTTTAGGAAATCTTCCCATTCTTAATTTTTTTCCAGCCATTTATCTAATACCGGGATACAATTCAACCTGGGCTTCTCAAAGCTAGTCGGTTCGTCCAGCGCAGCACGCATCTCCCGGATCGCGGGCTGGTAATCCACGCCCATACCCTGAAATTTTTGCACACTCCGAAGCACCCGTTCCACCTCCCAGCCGAATCGGCCGGAATACAGGTCGTAAGTACCGCGGCAATTCCGGATACTCTGCCGGATCAGCCTCGCCTGCACGTAGATACCGGCCTCTACCGAATTTTTGAACATAGTCTTATCCTCCACTTCATTCGAAGCCAGAAAAGTAAAAACTTCAGGAGCACCATTGGTATCGAGGAGTCGGATCAACTCCTCCTGCCAGTCAGGGCGGGATCTTATCCTCTCCAGTGCCCGTTCCCGCACCTCTGCTTTGTGATTGGCATCGGTAAACACCAAAATATTAACCATCGCTTTTTGTACATCTGTCGAATCGATCTGATCCAGATGCGCCTGTTCGGTTCTGCTGATAAAATCGGCCCGGTCTTTCGCCACGGCAGCCGCATTGCGGGCATTATGCTGCATGATCAGCCCCAGCGGCAACAGCCCCAGGATAGCCGTTAACAACAGTGGCCATTTGTAAACGGCTACCGGTACGGCTGCACGCCAGTCGTCATTGAGCAGGATCGCCGCACAACTCAGCAGGAGCAGTGGAAGCAGGCCCGGCAGATAAGCTACCACCTGCCTCGCCAGTGGGGGCAAGTCGCCTGTACCTTCCTTCATGGCAAAAAAGTTGTAGGCCAGCATGATCAGAATATAGGCTCCTGTAACGATCATAAATCTTGGAGCCCCCGGTATAGCTACCCAATCAAAACCTCCTTTTGAGCCGATGATAGCCACAACGATGGTCAGGCAGAGGGTGAATGCAGCATTCCCAAGCACGAGCGTCCAGGCGTAACCCACGGCGTAGTCTCCGCCCGGAGGTGGTTGCCTACTGAACAACATGCTGCTTAAAGCCAAATAGATCAGACCGGCGATCACCAGAAAAATATTGCCAACGATAGTCATATTAGTAGTCAATTGAGCCGGATAATGAATTATTCCAAAGTAAAAGGCAGGTCGTATTCTTTGGTTATTGCGTCCTTCTTGCTGCGAACTTTCACGGAGACCCTGGCCTTCAAAGTATCTCCGATCACCAAGCTGTTTTTCACATAAGTATCGTCGTAGTACATCCAGGAATAATCAGTGAGCAGGTACTCTGTTGCATTATTCTTTTGGGCCTGATAAGCCCAGCGTTCCACATGGTTCGGTTCATAATTGACAATGGAAGTGCCTCCTGCGACCGTATACCAGACCTGGATACCCGGCACACCGTAATTGCCCATTTCCGTATTGTGTTCTACGTAGACCTTTAGTACGCCATTATCTTCCAGGTCACGTACTTCCCATTCGTCGATCTTGGTTTTGATGTTTGCCATTTCTTTCTGTTTTATAATGTTCCGGATGTGGAAGATTTTCAAATCTGACATCCCACATCTTGCTGTTTTTACGCTAGAACTTCTGTACTATAAAGTCCAAATAGAGAATTGCTGATGCTTTATTAAGCCGATCACCATTATCCCCCCTTGATCTCAATGCAATTGTCTCTGATCACATAGGATCCCTTCCCATCCGTTGTCTGCACCGCCACCGTTCTCTTACCGATATAGTTCAGTATGTCCATACGTTTATCCAGCGGTATCTGCGTCCGGACTTCCCATTGTTTGGCGGAGGGCACATCGATTATGGCGATCACATTGCCTCCACCAAATTCCCAATACATTGAGAAACTGCCCTCTTCTCCACGGTAGAATACATTACCTCCACGCCCTTCCGTAGAAAAAGAGACCTTCGCTTTATTGATTTCCTTATCGCTCATTTCAGGTTTCATTGATGTGAAAAATACCTTCCACAGTAAATAGATCACCGCCAGTACAATGGCGATGAGTTTGGCTTTTAGCAGTATTGACATTTTTTACGTAAGTCATTATTTGGCTAATCATAAGTCATCGGTCAGGCGCTTCAGTGAAAATATACTTACCATTCTGATTACCGACAATTGACTGACAACTAATCTCTTGAATCAAAATTTGATCCTGATCAGAACCGTACCTACCACCAATATCAGCCCCAGGAACATCATCCCTACCAGATAGGACATGCCAATTCCAGGCCCCTGATCACTGTAGGCACTCATTACTTTTTCCATTGCAAAATGCCCACCCAACAGACTTACCACCCATACCCTTAGTAACAACCAGTCTTTTTCCACACCAGGCACCCACCAAAGACCGAAACTCAGCCCAGCCAGGAGTGGAATGTACAGCCAGCAGTTTTCGATCAGATTGTCGATACTTTTTACTGGTGGCACATTGGCCTTCGCAATCAGGATGGCTCCAACGTATATCAGGAGCATAATGAATTCGGGGCCGATAAGATATCGCATCGATGAATTTTTAAATGTTGATGAGGCGAACCACTTTGGCCAGCGTTTCCCGAAAAGACGGATCGTCCGCTGATGCATCGCTCCAATTTAATCCGGGAAGTAAGGCAGCGAGTGCTTTATCGCCGAAATAAGCCCACATTTGCAACACCTCGACGGCTTTATTAAAATAAACTTCATCGTCTCCTTCCAGGCATTCCCGGATATAAGCGCGGGCCACCGGCTGATGTCGCATTCGGAAAAGGGTATTGAAAACATAATCCAGCCAATAATTGTCCTGCTCAGCAAATTCCAGGAGAGATACCAATATCTCTACCGCTTTATCGCTTTTGAATTGTTCATCAAGTACCTTGCTAAAAGCCTGCCGGGCTTTGGGCGTAGCCTCCTTAGCATTACAGAATAACAGCTCTTCGACATCCTGTACGCCATTGTATTGAAGTACCGAGGTCAGGTAGGAAATAACGGATTCCCGGTCTTCGTGCCGGAGTTGTTCCATGTATTTGTCCACCAGTTCCCGGCGCCATTGCTGTTCTTCGAGTGGGGCAGGCTGGTACCCTTTCCCGTATTCGCGGTAGATGTAATGATGCATGCCGCCGTTTTCCATGAACATGCGCTTCATCTCGGCAGTGTGCGACTCGTCGTCACGATCATCCGGCATCTTTGTTTCTTGGCGGGAAAGATGTTTTAAGATTGCCGTTCTCGTCTCCTCCGCGAGGTGCAGCTTCTGAGCCTCAGGGGCTACCAGGAAGTGTTCGAACGACAGGAAGTTCAGGTATACCAGACCATCATACCAGGTCGTTTTACCGTATTCAATGCCAAATTGCCGCAAATTGACAAAAAACTGTACGGATGAATCACTTTCTTCCCAAAACTCATCCTGCGCCAGGGCTGGGTATTCAAACAGCTTAAAATGCCGGTAAGCCACCGGTCCAACCTGCATAAAAGCATTCCGTATCCGGGCTACGATCCACTTTCGGGTAGCCAGTTCGGGTACCGGCATCATGGGGCCGTAAAACCAGAAATCGCTGAAAAGTTGCTCATATACCTGTCCCTTCAGCTGACCGTACATGGCATCGAGATCCTGGTAAAATAAGCCCTCTGCGTTGACGGTTAATTTCCAGCGGTAGTTGTTTCTGGTCTTGACGGTATATTCATAGACCTGCTCTTCGATACGATTCGGAACCAGTTGCTTCCAAAAATGATAACACAACAAGGCCCGTTCGGAAAGCTGATCGAACACTTCTTCTGCCAGCGGCAGCGCCCGTTGCATGCTCGTGGTGCGCAATACCAATGGTTCTCCCTTCAACGGTTCAGGGCTTTCCAACAATTCTGCGGGGGTCCAGGTCTTTTCCCAGCCATCCCGCTGCTGTACGATCGAATGTCCGGAGAAAGTGATCATCAGGAAAACATTTTTTGTCGGATAATGCTGAACAGCCAGGGATAACCGATCAGGCACATTATCCCGCCGAACAGGCCAAATACCAGCGGCAACACCCACGCATCGCCGCCGTTCAGCGTAGCTTTTTGGGGTTCATCCGGTAAATACCAGATATCTACTTTCTGGCCTATTTCATAGGTCGGAATAGCCGTATAAAGCTGGGAATAGTATTTGTGTTGCGTCCCTGTCTCATTCAGAAACAGCACTACCGGTGCAAAGCTGTTCGGCGTAGTATTTTCCCCCACCTTCCTGGGGCGTCGTTCCATTTCCACTACTACCCCCTTCGTCTGTATTCCCGTCCGGACGATGACTCCTGAGCTGCGATATTCCCTAATGGCAATGATCGCAAAAATGGTTCCGCAAATACAGAGTATCATACATACGATCAAGCTGATCTTTTCCTTGAGGTCCATTAACTTTCTTTTGGTTCAAACAGGATCATTTCGAATTCCATACCACTTTGCCGAAACACTGATCTTGTCAGAATGGGCTGGTTTCCGGGGGATCTTTAGCACTTCCAATTTAAACTAATGATTTGAGCGGTCGATTCTTATCCGCCAAAAACGAAGAATAATAAAGCCAGACCGCCCCAGAGCAATATGCCTACAGCCATCGGTAGTGCCGGTATCCAAAGCAGGATATTGGCGACGAGCGGTTTACCTGTGCTTCGCATCCACCAGCCCAGTGCCATCAGCAAGATTAACAGCGTGGGAATAAGCCAGATAGCGAGCTGTCCCAGGTTGCTAAGGCCATCAGCCTGGGGCTCGGATAAATCGCTAAAACCGGCGCGCATCATCAGAAGACTGGATACGGTGATGACCAGTAATAATGCGTCAATGGAAAGCCCAAGGAAGAAAAGCCGGCTTGATCTCATGATCGACATCCTTTTTTCCATAAAGTTATCCGACGGGGCTATGCGAGTAAAGTTTTAATGACCGAAGCGGGGTAAAAACGGAAGGAAGCGTGTCTATATGGATACGAGTGATTTCACTACGGCGAAAAAAAGACCGGGAAAGGAAACGTACCGGAAGGTATCTCCGCAATGGTGGAATATCTGCTATTGGAAAAAGCGGGTTCATTACCGAACAGGATATTGTGATCGACGGGGGATGACGCGGAAGATGATCTATGTGTAGAGCAGCCTGTAAGTCGTTAGTCATGGAGTCATAAGTCGAGCCGAGTACCCCGAACCCAATCCCCTGCACCAAATATCAATTCCCTTTCAATTTCTCCAGTATATTCAACACCGAGTTGATCAACTGATTGCGCTCTACGGTGATGTCTTTCTCATCGGCGATGCCCAGATTCGATTTTTCCTCCAGCGTGGCCAGCCGCGCTTTCAGCAATACGATCTGCCGGTGATACTGATCGCTTTTTCCAGCCAGCGAAGCCTCCATAAGATGCAGGGCATCTTCCAACTCTCCTTTCCCAATATGATCGGTAATCTCGTTGTAGGGCAAGCTGAGTTGTAGCTCTTCTTTGATTTGTTTCTTTTTCCGTAACAGCAGCCAAAGCAGCAAACCGGTCACCAATACGGCTAACAGCGCCAGCCACCACCAGCTTTTCTGCAGGAAAGTGCGCGTGACTACCACATCTACCCGAAAAACCTGTTTTTCGATCTTGGGAACTTTCTCTCCGTTTTTATCAAAAATAAGCGATACCGTGACATTAAGCGGGTGATTGCCTTCCTTGAGCGGCGTAACCGTCCACACCCAGGTAGTTAGATCACCGTTCTTAAGATCAACGATCTGCTCCTGAGCCCCTGATGGATCAATGAAAAAGTTGACACCTCCTGGACTGGGATCGCTCAATTCGGCCGCCATGATGTTGGTGATCCTGATGATCTCTTTCCGCACCTTGGGGGTCTCCAGATCCGGACGATCTGTGATCTGCCTGAATTTGTCGATGACCTTTTTCTGGGAGGCCAGGCTGGTGTCTCCGGAGATCGATAGTGCTACTTCCTCGGCTATGTTCAAGGTCATCGTATCGGGCACCACGTAACTCAGCAGTCCTTTTGTAACATTGCTGTAGGCATCCTGCAGTTTTTGTTCGGCCTGATCAACGAACTGTCCTTCCGGATAGGTTTTCAGATAATCTTCGAAATCACCTGGCAACTTACTGTCCTCAATAGCCGACCAGAAATCTTTATCCGATAGAGCTGGAAGTTCTACGACTTGACTGGTATCCGGGTCGCGCGCATTATTCTGATCACCATCACCTGCTCCTTTGGTACTTTGACAAAGATCGCCAACCCCATTACCGTCGGAATCGGCCTGATCCGGATTGTATTTTTCCGGGCAGTTATCGCAGGCATCGCCTATTCCATCCTGATCGGTATCCAGTTGATCGGTATTGGCAACCCCAAGACAATTATCTATCTCATCATCGATACGGTCTTCGTCCTCATCGCTTATACCGATCTGCATATTATCGGAGGCCAATGCCAAATTTATCTCCGACCTACTTTCTTCAAACTGGATCTGAAAATGATCCGAACTAAAACCAACGCGATCGAGGGTGAATTCCGAGTTGAAAGGCAATTGGTCACTGCAGATCTCTACCTGAAAAGATCCATTGCCATCCGTTACAAATCCCCCCAGGTTGGGGTCCTGCACAACGGCGCCGATCATTGGTTGCCCGTTGTTGCCATCCATTAAAATGACCGTGAAATTGATCTTTTCCGGGCATATCGGTTTATCTACACTGAAATGCAGCTCGTACTCCAGACCTTCGGCCGGGACTTCCGCACCAGACTCGCCGATCAGGCGAAACTTTACCTTGACAAATTCGTCCTGAACGTCCTTTGCATCTATTGGCAGAAAGATATCTCGCTCTGCCTGATCCAGGGTCAGCGTCTCTGTTTGCCCGATCATCAGTCCCGGTGACGCTGAAATATCCTCCGGTTTGAGGATCAATTGCAGCCGCTGTTGATGGCTTTTTTTTAAGAATATGGGACGAGACAGCTGAAGGCGAATGGCGGGCGCTTCGAGGCCGTTGATTACCAAATTTGCCCCCTCTTCTACGGGCAGATAGGCTCCTGCGTCCTTATCCTCAAGATCCACCAACGCTATCTTAACATCAAATGCCCCCGGCAGTCGATTCGGGTACTGATAATTAAAAATTCGAGAAGCCGAATGCTGCTGTACGAAAGCATCGTACTTTTTTTTGGGAATACAGGCAGCCAGCCCCAGCATAATGATCAGGGCAAATAAATAGTGGAAAGTGTAGTTTGTAGGTTTATGCATCCGGCCTGCTGATTCTTCTTTGGAATGAATGCAATATAAGAAATGATACGGAAGGTAAGATGCATAGAAATGGTTAGCCGTGGGTAACAGCTTTTAAAGCATAAGAACTTTGAGAGCATGTCCAGGGAATGTGGCAGGCAATTTTGATCTTTTCCTGTTTTTTTGCAACCTTGAGGTAATGATGATCTCAAGTTTTGTCCTGAACACAATTGCCTGGAATGAATTGTAAGAACTGCAACCAAACTGCAGGCGGAAATTTCTGCGCTCATTGCGGCCAAAGCACCAAAGTAGATAAGATCAATCTCCCTAATTTCCTAAGGGAGTTGTCAGAAGGGGTTTTCCAGATTAACCGCGGATTTTTCTTTACCCTGAAAGAGCTTTTTGTCCGGCCGGGGTACAGTATCAGGGCCTACCTGGA
>JAGQXH010000222.1 GCA_020436695.1 Lewinella sp.
CTTACCCTGGAAGAGATTGGTGATCTGTACGGTCTGACCCGTGAAAGAGTGCGCCAGATCAAAGAAAGAGCCATTCGTCGTCTGCGGAAATCCTATAACCGAAATTCTCTAAAATCTTATTTGGGGTAATCATAAACCCTTTGATTTCAATATTTTAATGCTGCGGTTTCATTGAAATAATGATCCGTGTATCGTTGCAAGAAAATTATTAAACACCTTCCCCTAAAGTTCCAAAGCCCGATCTCAAAAGTTACTTATGAAAAAAATTGCCCTGCCCTATCTGGAGGGCTTTTTGTTTTTTAGTCTGCTGTGGATCTTCAGTTGTGGATCTGAACCGGATATGCAGGAAGATTCTCCCGGCTCACTCGCTGCCTATGATCTACAGGTCAGTGTCAATTCCGGCCGCTTGCGGTCGGCCCCGGGACCTGAGGCCGATCCGATTACCGAACTTGAAAAAGGCACGAAGTTAATAGACCTGGGAAAGGTCAGCCATTTCACGACTTCCATTCGTTTCGGAACGGAAACCAACGATGAACCCTGGCTGAGTGTACAGACCCCGGATGGAAAAACCGGCTGGATCTATGGCCGCGATGTCATTCCTCTGGATCCGGAAGCCGATATAATGAACTACCGGCGGAAAAAATACCTGGAATCACTATTTACTGCCACGAGCGTTTCCAATCTGTACGATTATAAGGAACAATGGGATGAAGCCGCAACTGCTGAAGCAGTATCCGAAGTCTATCTACGGGGTCTGAGTCTGCGTGATTCGCTTGCCCCTCAGCTTGAATACAAATCCCATCAGTATCACGAACAGTCGCTGCCCGATCTGTTCTGGATTGATCAATATATTCCCTGCTACATGCCTCAATTGATCGCCGGTAATACCGTTTATTATCTTTTCAACGATTACCGGCAATGGCTGGGTAAGGCAAAAAATACAAAAGGTGCCGTTGATGATCGCTTTTTTAAATTAATGATCAAGTGCTACCCTCAGGACAGCATCGAATATTTCACACCTGTATGGGAAGTCCCCGGCAGCTCTTTCGGGGCGCACAACCTGCTGGGCCGGGGGCTCGTCTATTCGATACTGGCAGATATCGATCAATTGCAAAAACAGACAACTTTATTTTCTGCCCCTTTGTTCCACTTAAAAGATGAGATCCTGGCCGGAATTACTGCTTCTAATCCTCATTTTTGGGAAGCCGATTCATTAGTCACCCAGGAATTGGATTCGATAATCCAGGCGAATTGGAGTATATTTACTGCTAGTGATCGCATCGCTTTGGATGCCCGTCGGATGCAATTGGATAGTGCAGCAATGCATGGCATACGTTTTAATGCACGGGCGGGAGAGTAAGTTTATGTGGGGATACGGTGAGGAAGTGATATAGTGAGTACGGATCACTACATCATCCATTCACCATATCAACATATCACGACATTACAATATCACAATATGGTATTTCTAGTTATACTTTTACTATTGGTTACACTGGGTGCACTCGGTCTGTTATTCACCGTTTTGACTAAGTTCAGCCCCGGTGAAAAGCGCATTCAGGAAGCGCTTAAGAAAATGCAGGCCGATATGGATACCTGGACGGAAGAACTGGTACCCATCGACCGTAAGGAACTGGAATTGTTTTCACTTACCCAGATCAAAAACTCTATAAAAAAGCGTTTTACCACATCCGGGAAAGGCATCTATACCACGATCTTTGAAGAACCCATTGTTGCCTATAGCTATAAGAGGTACCTTGGCAAAAATGCACATGCCCTACTCTACTGCCGCACTGCCGAACACGAATATGCCTACTGGATCCGTCCTAAAGGCGTCCAGGTGGTTATCGATAACAAGCTGGTAGGTACTTATAAGGACAATGGTGTATTGTACAGCGCCGGCTCCAAGAAAATGATCGCCCGTCTGAATCGCGATGAGAAAAAGATCACGCCGGTGGTCATCGGTGAACGCGAAGTAGCCAGCATGGTTAAGTCGCTGCCGGCCGCCAAAGATGATCTCAGTGCCCGCGCCTTTCAATTCGTACGTGAAGACCTGACCGAAGAAGAAGAAAAACTGCTGCTATCCATTTCTCTGCTGGAAATGGTGCAGGGATCGGTGGGTGAAAAATAGCGGCATTTCCACGGGAAAATTATTTTTGCTTTCTTTGTACCGGTTTTCCCAACCTTTTTGGTAGTTTCCTGTTTAAACTACACATTTTTACACTTTATCCATTTGATATGGACCTGAGGAAAAAAGTCAGCTTAATTATTTACCGCTTTCGGGAAAGAGGCCTGGAAGTATTCCTGATGAATGATCCGCAAGAAGCCGACAACTGGGCTTTCCCACAAGGGGATATTGATAATTCCACCGCCAACGATCCTGAACGTCTGGATCAAATGATCTCTTTGGATCCTGTACAGCAGGAAAGCGGAGACCTGGAAGAAGGCCTGGCCGTAGAAGGTGACTGGCACGAGATCCCTTCCCTGAAAAGTATGTTATACGAAGATGCTCTACAGCTGAAAGAGAAGATCAAGGGCATGGAAAAAGGCAGCTATCTGCTGCTAAAAGATGCGCTGAAAAAAGTACTTCCTCACCAGTATGAAATGCTGAAAGAGCTGAAAGATATTTTGACAGATCGGAATTCGGTAAAGGATATTTAAGGTATTCCTGCGCCTGGATGCGCTGTGAAATGCCCTCCCGACGGGTCGTCGAGAGGGCATTTCACGTATATTTTATTTCCCATTGACACAAAGATTGCTTTATTTTGTTAGCGCACTTGTTGAGCTATACCCCCTTTCATAAGACCAATACATTTGAAAACGCTACACCTCCCTATGAGAAAAGCAATCCGCTATTTTACAACACTTTTTTGTTGTTTCTTCAGCTTGACGATGGTACTACACGCACAGACGCCCCCTGCGCTAAGCAATCCGTCTGCCTGCCAGCTGGGGCTACCCATCGACGACGATACCTGTCCGGAAGACAGCCCTACTTACAAGCCCAATACTTTCACCATTCAGGTCACTAATGCTCCGGGCACTTTGCTGGGCATAGACGTTTATCTGAAAGAAGTACGCCTGATCATTGCCCACAATTGGTTGAATGACCTGGATATTTCGTTGCGCTCACCGGGTGGGATAACCATAGATCTGACTTCGGATAATGGTGGAGGAGAAAGCAATTACGGGCTTCCCGGTGATATGGATTGCGATAGTGCAGCCGTATTTCGAACAAATGCCTGTCTTTCACTGGAAGATGCGATCCCTCCCTTTCTGGATGAAGCCGTTCGCCCGGAAGAGCATTTCTATCACTTTAATGACTCCATTACCAATCCTAATGGCAACTGGCAACTCATTATTTGTGATGATGTTGAGGAAGATGCCGGCACTTTGGAGTTTGTAGAGCTGATCTTCGAACCGATCAGTTGCCTGCCC
This sequence comes from Lewinella sp., assembly GCA_020436695.1. Taxonomy (GTDB): domain Bacteria; phylum Bacteroidota; class Bacteroidia; order Chitinophagales; family Saprospiraceae; genus Flavilitoribacter. Next base: position 3,436 of record JAGQXH010000222.1, read on the forward strand.
ATTCAGCTTATCAACGATATTACGGTGGATACTACAACGGCTATCGTATCGGTGACACCCGACAATTTTTGCGGTACGACTATTTTTGAATATGGCCCTCCCGGCTTTACTCCCGGTACGGATAATAATCCGGGGCCCGGAGGCGAAGTGATCGTGATTGACGGATGCCCTCCTTTTACACTGACCGGACTTCCGGAATTAAGCGATCTCGATCTGTATGTCAGGCGTTACTGCCCCTCCAGTGACAGCTTCTCCGGCAATACCTGCGGCAACTCACTGACAACCGGCTGCCTCCCACCTCCGATGACCATCGAAACTACTTTTGCCGACGAGGAAAATTGTTTGACTACCTGCGGTACGCCTTGCCCGATGACCGGGCTATGGCGCAATGCCCCGGATTCAGATATCGACTGGATCGTACATAGTGGTCCGGTTGCCACACAAGGCACCGGTCCTCAGGAAGATGCTAACGGGGATGGTAACTATGTCTACCTGGAAAGTAGTGGAAGTAGTTGTGCCGTAGATTCAGAAGCTAAACTATTATCGGCCTGTGTCATTTTTGACCGCTCCGGCTCGGACACCTGTCATTTTTCCTTTAACTACCATATGTATGGAAGCTCTATCGGTCAATTGCGTCTGGAGGTTACGCAGGACGGCGGCTTTTCCTGGCAAAGCATTTGGGAGAAAAACGGCGATCAGGGTAATCAATGGTACAAAGAATACCTGAGCCTGGCCCATATTCCGGATGGCAGCCAGCTTCAATTTCGTTTTGTAGGGGTTAAAGGAAATGGATTCCGGGGAGATATTGCACTGGATCATCTGGTATTTTACGGCTCTGTTCTACAGGGATATCCGGACCAGCAGTTCTACGTAGATAGCGACGGCGACGGTTATGGCAGTGGTGATAATTATATCCTTAGCTGTCTGTCCTCCCCTCCGGCCGGGTATACGGACAACAACCTGGATTGTAATGATGGAAATCCAAACATCAATCCCGGCGTACCGGAATCCCCCTGTAACGGTATTGACGAGAACTGTAACGGATCCGAAGACGATATCTTTTTACCCTCTCCGGTGGCGGTGGGAGATACCATTTGTTCGGGAGAGACCGCTGAGATCTGTGCACAGGGTACGGATGGATTTCTCATTGCCTGGTTTGATTCACCTGCACTGGATAATATGGTAGGAATTGGCCCATGTTTTTCGCCCGATCTGCCACCGAATAACACGCCAAATACGGTAGTTTTCACCTATTATGTCATTGAGACCAATTTCAGTTGCATGTCGGAGATCGCTACTGAGGTCGGGATCTATGTCCGGCCACAACCGCAACTGGTACTCAACGGAAGTCCGGCCATTTGTCCGGGAGATACATTTAATCTCGCTGCCTACAATATCGTCGATGAGAATTTCACCAATGGCCTCCTTAGTTTTCACAGCATAAGTCCGGCCACACCGGAAAACGAAATAACTGATCCGCTGATACCGGCCCTGAAAGATTCAACCATCTATGCGCAGATGGTTTCCGGCGAAGGTTGTACCGATGAAATTGAGGTTCCGCTGATGATCAGTCCCGGTCCGGATCTTAGCTTCAGTCCGGCTGATTCTTTCATTCTCTGCAAGGAATCTTCTACCCAGGTGGAAGTAATTGCCGAAGGAGGCAGCGGTGATTATCAATATTTTTGGAATACGGGTCGAACCAGTCCGGCAATCACCATCCTAGCCGGGAATGCCAGTGGCCAGGAGCGTATTTACACGGTCACGGTAACCGACGTAAACGGCTGCTACACGGAGGAACAGGTGGTGGTACAAACATCCAATAGTATCGATTCTCTTTATCGCCAGATTACTAATGCAGTCAGCTGTGACGGGAGCGAAGGCAGTATTGCTTTATCTCCGCTTACCGGTCTTTCCCCCTTCACTTATCAATGGAACAGCCTTAATGGTGTCAGCGGTAGTGCTACCAGTGACCAGGATACTTTCGTGATCAACAATTTGCCTCAAGGTTCGTACCGGATCACTATTACCGATAGTTCTTCCGAACAATGCGACTTCCTCCTGCGGAATGTTCTGGTGCAGGGTCCGGGAGCCGCAGTACAGACTGTTAACATTGATCCGGTAAGTTGTGGTGGTGCAGCAGACGGAAAGATCTCACTGAATGTAGTGGGTAACAATCCGGTATATATTTGGAGCAATGGCAATACCACCACTTCAATTGATCAACTTTCCGGAGGTAGTTATTCCGTAACGATTACCGACGGACCGTGTACTACTATCTTAACGGATATCGTGGTAAATGAACCCGATTCGCTGGGCTTTCGGGCTGTAAACAGAGAACCCACCTGTGCCGATGCCGGCAACGGTCAGATTGCGCTAAATCTGTTCGGAGGTGACGGTAATTACGATCTGGAATGGGAAAACGGAAGTTCATCTACTACCCTGTCCGGTTTAGCACAGGGTTTTTACGCGCTGACACTGACCGACGGCAACAATTGCAGTCTGGTCGATAGTGTGTTACTGGAATCGCCCGATACGCTTCGTATCCAACTGGATTCCATTCATCATCTAAGTTGTTTTGAAAGTGCAGATGGCTATCTGCAAGTAAGCGGACAGGGAGGAACACCTCCTTATCAATATCAATGGAGTACCGGCAGCACCATCCCCGCCGTATTCAATCTGAGTGCCGGCACACATACACTTACGCTCACCGATTTTAACGGTTGTCAGTTCATACAAAGCATTGAGATTGAACAACCGGAACTACTTACGGCACAATTGCTTAGTGCCGTCGATCCCTTATGCGAAGGCGTACCCAATGGTTCTATTTCGGTGGAAGCCGTTGGTGGAACGGCGCCTTATGATTTTTTCTGGATAGATGATGTATTTACACCAACCCGATCCAATCTGCCGGTAGGCCGCTACGAACTGATTGTAACCGACACCAACGGCTGTACCAGTCCGGAACTGGTGATAAAGCTCGAATCCGGCGTTGTTTTTTCTCCCGGTATCAGCATTGATCCACCCGAATGCGTAGGGCCGGCTACCGGTAGCATCAGTTTGAATCCCAACGGCGTGCCGCCTTACAACATTCTCTGGTCGACGGGTAGCAGCACGACGCAGATCTCTTCGATCCCTGCGGGTGAGTACGGGCTTTCTCTGACGGATAGTCGCGGATGTCGCCTGGATAGCATAATTTCCTTAGAAGCACCGCAGGTATTCAGCCTGGATCTGGCGATCACTCCTCCTACCTGTTATCAGGTAACGGATGGGGTCGTTCAGTTATTATTCACCGAAACTGGGACGGCGCCTTATACTTTCCGCTGGAGCGACGGCTCAACAAATCGCGATCGTTTTACATTAGGTGCCGGCGATTACCGGTTTACCGTTACGGATGCACTGGGATGCAATTTTGTTTCAGATACGATCAACCTTGGCCAGCCGGAACGATTCCGGATCGAGGCGTACGATATCGGGCAGGTGAATTGCGCCGGTGAGTCTACCGGCTTTATCGAAGTAGAACTGGCCGGAGGAACAACCCCTTATGATATCAACTGGGTAGGGAAAGGCATACAAAGCCCCGGCATCTATGAAATTCCGGCTGGCAATTACCGGCTACAGGTATTCGATCAGAAAGGATGTCCGATCGACACGACTTTCCGGATCACCCAACCAGCCCCTCTGGTGGCAACGGTTAATGTGATCCGTGGTGATGAATGCGACCCCCGAAACTCAGATACGTTGCGCGCATCGGCTACCGGTGGAACCAAACCTTACCACTATGAATGGAGTAATGGCAGTATCGGGCCGGAAATTACCAATGCGGCGCCGGATGATTACAATCTTACGGTCACTGACGCCAACGGTTGCCAGGATATCGTCCGCTCTATTAAAGTAAGGCCGAGAGAACCGGCACTCGTTCTGGATACATTCTATGTGACCAATATCAGCTGTTTTGGGGCGGCAGATGCGACTATGACCGCCAAGATAAGTGGCGGAAGCGGTCGTTACACTTATTTATTCCAGCCGGCCCGTTTATTTGAAAACACTACGGAGGACAGTATCACGGTTAGTGGCCTGAACCTGCATAACAGTTATGCCGTTACGGTTACAGATGTCAGTACCGGTTGCCGGGTCGCATCATCCAAGTTAAGTGTGAGTGAACCTGCTCCGTTGAGCATTTCTCTGGATGAGTTGCAGGAAGTAAGTTGTTCGGAGGGCATGGATGGCGCTTTACGGGTAAGTACGATCGGAGGTACAAAGCCCTATTCATTCAACTGGACCAACAAATCCGGGGAAATGATCAGCACTGAAGAAGATCTGGTCAACGTTATTGGCGGTGTTTATACTTTGCGAGTTAATGATGCCAATGCGTGTATGGCCAATTTTTCAGACTCCATTCCTTCTTCCAATGAGCCTTTACTACTGAGAGATACCCAGATCGTACCTATTGCCTGCTTTGGTGAAATGTCAGGCGAGATCAATATTACCGTTTCCGGCGGACAGCCTCCCTACAACTACCAATGGAGTAACGGAGCTACTACTGAAGACCTGGATAGTCTCACTGCCGGTATTTATGACCTTACCCTAACGGATGCCGATAACTGCCGGGGGGAATTCCCGGGGCTCGAAGTACATGAAAGTGGAAGTCTGCTGGAATCGGAAACTGCCATTACAGATGTGGCCTGTTATGGTGGATCCGATGGTTCGGTACGGGTGAAGATCAATGGAGGTACGCCTCCATATAATTTTGATTGGTTCCGGAACGGACAACCCATTGCCAATATAAATGATGCGCAGCTCAACAATGTTCCGGCAGGTACTTACCGACTGGATTTCAGCGATAGCCAGGGTTGCAGTGAGACCTTCGAGATGGTAGTCCACAATCCTGATCCCCTGGAAGTAAATCTCCAGATCACAGTGCCCAATCCACCTGATTTCGACGATGGTGCTGCCAGTGTCAAGGTAAGTGGTGGTACACCCGCTTACACTTACTTGTGGAGCAACGGAGATACAACGCCCAGTACTACCAACCTGATACCCGGTGGTTACAGTATGACGATCACCGACAGTCAGGGCTGTCAGGATAGCGTCCGGCTTACAATCACCGATTATCAGGATCAGCAGGTAATTCAATCTGCCCATCTTTACCCCAATCCATCTAAGGGATCAGCTAAACTAGTACTGGTAGGTTCGGAGCGTTTTGCTCCACAGTTGGTGGTTGTCGATACCTGGGGGCGTCCCGTTTATGAACGGCCACTAGCATTAGCTAACCAGCACGAGCTAACGCTGCCGGGTGATGCATGGCCACCGGGAGTTTACTTTGTGTTGTTGTATTACCAGAGACAGGTGGTCTATTCCAGCCGGCTGGTAATCCTGCGGTAATTACCTAGGCTCCACTATCAGATCGATAAGACCCGGTGACAGAAATCAACAGCCGTATTGTTTTTGGTCACTTCCAGGCATGATTTCAGCCTTTAATTTGCCTGTGAATATTTAACCAAAACTAGTTTCATGGCTTTCGATCTAAAAACCTACGGTATCGAAGTAGAGTCGGTACACCGTAACCTGAGTGTTCCCAAATTATACGAAATTGCTCTACGCAGAGAAAAAGGCACAGCCATCTCTGATGTCGGTGCTTTATTAGTGTATTCTGGCGAAAAGACAGGTCGCAGTCCCAAGGACAAAAGAGTTGTCAAGAATGCTCCCTCTGAGCAAAATATCGATTGGGGAGACATCAATATCGCGCTGGATGAACATGTTTTCATGATCAATCGCGAGCGGGCTATTGACTACCTGAATGTTTGTGACCGCATCTTCGTAGTGGATGCTTTTGCTGGTTGGGACGAAAAATATCGCCTCAAAGTACGTGTCATCTGTACACGCGCTTACCACGCTCTTTTCATGCAGAATATGCTGATCATGCCCACGGAGGAAGAACTGGCCAACTTCGGTGAACCAGACTACGTGATCTTCAACGGCGGTCATTTCCCGGCTAACCGCTATACGTCAGCGATGACATCCAAAACCAGCGTGGATGTACACCTGGAGAAGAAAGAGATCGTCATTCTCGGCACTGAATATGCCGGGGAGATGAAAAAAGGCATTTTCTCGGTGATGAACTATCTCATGCCTTTGCAGGATGTTTTACCGATGCACTGTTCCGCAAATGTCGGCCAGGAAGGAGATGTGTCCATTCTATTCGGATTATCCGGTACTGGTAAAACGACGCTCAGTGCCGATCCGAAAAGGAAACTGATCGGTGACGACGAACACTGCTGGACCGATGAGGGTGTATTCAACATTGAGGGCGGCTGCTACGCAAAGGCGATCAATCTCTCAGCCGAGAATGAGCCGGACATCTACAACGCCATCCGCTTCGGGTCAATTTTGGAAAATGTGGTATACGACGAACATACCAGAGCAGTAGACTATACCGATACCTCCATCACGCAAAACACCCGGGCTTCCTATCCGATCAATTACATTGAGAATGTTCAGATCCCATGTGTGGCGGGCCACCCGAACCACATCATCTTTCTGACCTGTGATGCATTTGGTGTTTTCCCGCCGGTGAGTAAACTCAGTCCGGAACAGGCCAGCTACCATTTCATTTCCGGCTATACCGCCAAGGTTGCCGGTACGGAAATGGGTGTCACCGAGCCGGAAGCCACCTTTTCCGCTAACTTCGGTGCTGCCTTTATGATGTGGCACCCCAATAAATACGCCGAGTTACTCGCCCAAAAACTGAAAGACCACAATGCCACTGCCTGGCTCGTGAATACCGGCTGGACCGGAGGTGGATATGGAGAGGGATCAAGATTTAAGCTGAAATACACCCGGGCCATCATCGACGCTATCCACGAAGGAGGATTTGAAGGCGTAGAATGGGTTGAAGATGAACACTTCGGATTCAGTATTCCTACTTCCTGCCCCGACGTACCTTCCGAACTGTTGCTGCCTCGAAATACCTGGAAGGATCCTAAAAAATACGATAGAGTAAAGCAAAAACTCATCGGTTTATTTCAGGAAAATTTCGAACAGTTCAAAGCACAGGTACATCCGGATATTGTTGAGGCCGGACCGGTAAAAATGGCTAGCGTCTGACTTTAAGGTGTGGCACATCATTCATATGTGCCACACCTTATACCCTTTCATCAGATAACGAACTGTCGCAGATAGCGACTGCTCAGGCGCAGGGCATCTTTCCGGCGTTCCAGGCTGCCCTCAAAAGCCCGGTCTTCCACTTCCACACATACCGCGCCGTTATAACCTGTATCCGTCAAGGTGGAAAAGAATTTCCCCCAGTCTACCTCACCAAATCCAGGTAGTTTGGGCGAGTGGTAATCATTGGGAAATGCCATGATGCCCACTTCATTCAATCTGTGCCGGTCCAGCCGGACATCTTTTGCGTGGATATGGAACAATTTATCCGAAAAATCACGCATAGGCTGCAGATAATCCATCATCTGCCAAATCATATGGGAAGGATCGTAGTTTAAACCGAAATGATCACTCTGGATATCCGCAAACATCCGCCTCCAGACCGCCGGTGACTGGGCCAGGTTTTTCCCACCCGGCCATTCGTCCTTTGTAAAAGACATGGGGCAATTTTCAATGCCGATCCTTACATCATGCCGCTCGGCAAAGGCAATGATATCCGGCCATACTTCCATAAACCGCGGCCAGTTGTCATTTATCGATTTAGTCCAGTCTCT
>JAGQXH010000223.1 GCA_020436695.1 Lewinella sp.
AGCAACTCCCGCCAAAAGTGACGCCTTGACGGCTAGCATCGAGGATAGCGAGGAATTTGAAAAGATAATCGGCAAAAGTACGTTCACCCGAACGGAATGGATCACCAAAATGGCCGATGCCGCCAAGAGCGTTTGTAGAATAGTGGTGACCTTGCCCAGTGGTAAAAGCTGGAAAGGAACCGGCTTTCTCATGGAAGGAGGTTTCGTATTCACCAATCACCATATTTTGGGTAAAGTCGAGGAAGCGCGTTATGCTGTTGTAGAATTCAATTATGTGAGTGAAAAGAGTAAAATCTCTTCCTATCGATTGAAAGCAGAAAGCTGGGTCGGTGATTCCGTTCTGGATTTTGCCCGGGTAAAAGTAGAAGACGATCCCAATAACCCTCTGGAACAATGGGGCCATCTTGATACCGACAGTGAATATCAGGTGCAGCTCAATGATGACGTACCCATCATTCAACATCCCAAGGGAGAAGTGCAGCAGGTGTCCTTCCGCGATAATCACATCAAGAGGATCAGCGATGACGGAAAATATATCTTTTATACAACCGATACGGATATCGGATCGAGTGGATCGCCGGTCTTCAATGCGGATTGGAGGGTAATTGGGCTACATCGCTCTGCCATGAAAGAAGAGGACCTTAATAAAGGAACGCTTTTAACGTCCATAATGGATTACTTATCTGCCGCCGGCAGTTCAAATAAAGGTCAGGAGGAAGAGCCGCCAACAAAAGATGAGCGTATGGAAGCCACCGGCCCGGTCCGTATTTTTTGGATGTACGATGAATCCGCCCAGGAAATGGCCGACCAACTCAAAGTATTTTTCAAGATCAAAGAGCGAAAAGGCGAGATCGAAATTTTTGATATGCATCGTGTCGCTGCAGGAGATCAGATTTCGGCTGATGTTGATGAGACGATCGATGCCGAACTCGCTGCTTCCAATCTGGTGATGTGCCTGATCACACCTATGTTTCTGGCTACCAACATAGAACTGGCTGAATCAGCCAGGGATCAAAAGAAACGCATCATTCCGGTACTGCTTTCGGAAGTACCCCTGGATGATACCTTTATGAAAGGCTTGGTTACTCTTCCCAAAAGGCCACCATATGTCCCGCTCTGGCCCAACCGGGATGCTGCCTTTTTACACATTTACTCGGAAGTCAGCAGGACCATTGAACTCATAAAAAACGCTTAAGCTGGTCAACTACCACGATCTTAAAACCTTACTGTTTCTCTTCCAACCACTTACGCGCATTAACAAATGCTTGTATCCAGGGGGAGATCGCATCAGCCCGGTCTTTGGGATAGTGCGCCCAGTTCCACGGAAAGATCGACCGCTCGATGTGCGGCATAGTGACCAAATGTCGACCATCATCGCTGGCCATCATTGCCGTATTATAGCGACTGCCATTGGGGTTAGCGGGATATCCTTCGTAACCATATTTTGCAATGATGTTATAGTCTTCTTCCGCCTGAGGCAGTTGAAATTTTCCTTCGCCGTGCGAGATCCAGACACCCAGCGTACAGCCGCTAAGGCTGGAGAGCATGACCGAATTGTTATCTTTGATCCGAACGGAAGTGAAAGCACTTTCGTGTTTGCCGGAGTCGTTGTAGTCCAGTTTGGACTTTAATTCGTGATCCGGATTGATCAGACCGAGTTCTACCAACAACTGACACCCGTTGCAGATCCCAATAGACAGCACATCTTCCCGGGCGTAGAAATTTTCAATAGCCGTCCGCGCCTTTTCGTTGTACATAATTGCGCCGGCCCAGCCCTTGGCCGAACCGAGTACATCCGAATTGGAAAAACCACCGACGGCTCCAAGGAACTGAATATCTTCCAGTGTTTCCCGGCCACTCATCAGATCGGTCATGTGGACGTCTCTTACCTCAAAACCGGCCAGATAGAGCGCATGCGCCAGTTCGCGTTCGGAATTACTCCCTTTCTCACGCAATACTGCTGCTTTAGGCTTAGCGCCCTTCGCATCTATTATCGGCAGGTTGCCGGAGAAGCTGGTCGGAAAATCGTAGCGCAGCGGTTGATCTTTATAATTGCGGTAGCGGATATCCGCCAATCCATTTGCCGTTTGCTTTTGATCCAGCAGGCAGGAGGTCTCGTACCAACTGTCACGTAGGGCAGCAATATCGAACATCTGTTCCTCCACACCATTCTTCACGTGCAAGGTTTTTCCCTCAACAACTTCACCGATACGGTAACACGGCAGAGGGAAATCATCCAGAGCAGTTTCGGCCATTTTGTCTTTGAGCTGAAAGACCAAACCACTATTTTCAGCAAACAACAGTTTGACCGGGTCGGATTCCTCAAGAGAAGTAAGATCTATATCAGCAGCAAGATCCACGCCTGAGAAGCACATTTCCAGCAGCGTAGTGATCAGACCACCGGATGACACATCATGTCCTGCCAGGATCGCCCCCTGTTTAATCAGTTGTTGCATGGCATTGAAGGCAGCTGCAAATTTATCTGCATCCAGCACATCGGGCGCTTCCGCTCCGATCTTATTCCTTACCTGTGCCAGAGCAGACCCTCCCAGTTTGAAGTCGTCCATAGACAGGTTAACATAGTAGATCGAACCGCCGCCCTTTTGGAAGACCGGTTCTACGATCTTATTGATGTTGTCACAGACACCGACGGAAGAAATGATGACCGTTCCCGGTGACAGTACTTCATCGTTCGGATATTTCTGCTTCATAGACAGCGAATCCTTTCCGGTAGGAATGTTAATTCCCAAAGCAATGCTGAAATCCGAGGCGGCCTTCACTGCTTCATACAGGCGGGCATCTTCACCTTCGTTACGGCAGGGCCACATCCAGTTGGCGGATAGCGATACGGAACGCAGACCGTTTTCCAGTGGTGCCCAAACCAGGTTGGTCAATGCTTCCGCAATTGCATTGCGACTGCCGCCGGCCGGATCGATCAGCGCATTGACGGGGGCATGTCCGATCGAAGTGGCCACACCATAGGTGCTATCATAGCTTAAGGCCATCACTCCGCAGTCATTCAACGGCAACTGCAACGAACCGGCACACTGTTGCCTGGCGACCAAACCGCCCACACAACGATCCACTTTATTGGTCAACCAGTCCTTACAGGCCACACTTTCCAGGCGAAGTACCTGCTCCAGATAATCCTGCAATCTTTCCGGCTGGTAATCCACGGCTTCGTACCGGCGTTCTAGGGAATGATCATCCATGATGGTCTTGGGAGAGCTGCCGAACATATCCTCCAGTGCCAGATCCATTGGTTTAGTACCATTGGTTCCGGATTCAAAAACGAAGCGGCCGTCACCGGTCACTTCTCCTACCACATACATAGGAGCCCGCTCGCGCTCCGCGATCTTGCGCAACTGTTCCAGATGTTCCGGCGAAACGATCAGTCCCATTCTCTCCTGAGATTCGTTACCGATCAGCTCTTTCATCGACAAAGTGGGGTCGCCGACCGGCAATTTGTCCAGGTCGATCTTTCCACCGGTCTCTTCCACCAGTTCGGAGAAGCAATTGAGGTGACCACCGGCACCGTGGTCGTGTATAGCAACGATAGGATTATCTGCGCTTTCCACCAGTGCCCGGATGGTGTTAGCTACCCGTTTCTGCATTTCCGGATTGGAACGCTGCACGGCATTCAATTCAATACCCGAACTGAACGCTCCGGTATCTGCCGATGAAACGGCTGCGCCTCCCATACCGATGCGATAGTTATCCCCCCCCAGCAGGACGATCTTATCACCGGGTTGGGGATGTCCTTTCAAAGCCTGATCTCTTTTACCCGAACCGACGCCGCCGGCCATCATAATGACTTTGTCAAAGCCCAGTTTGCGGGCATGTTCTTCGTGTTCGAAGGTCAGCAGGGAGCCGGCGATCAAAGGTTGGCCAAACTTATTCCCGAAATCAGAGGCACCGTTAGAGGCTTTGATCAGAATATCTACCGGCGTCTGGTAAAGCCAGGGGCGTTCGGGCATACCTTTTTCCCAAGGGCGGTCCTCCTTGAGCCGGGAATAACTGGTCATGTAGACCGCCGTGCCACCTAAAGGCAGGGAGCCTATGCCTCCCGCCATCCGGTCGCGGATCTCGCCTCCCGAGCCGGTAGCTGCGCCATTAAACGGTTCTACCGTGGTGGGGAAATTGTGCGTTTCTGCTTTCAGGGATACCACCGAATCAAATGTTTTCCTTTGGTAAATATCCGGATGATCTCCCGACGCCGGAGCAAATTGATGGAGTTCGGGTCCGTCGAGAAACGCTACATTATCTTTATAAGCGGAAACAATATCGTTCGGATGAGCCTTGCTGGTCTTTTTAATGAGTGCAAACAGGGAATCGGGCTGCTCTTTTCCATCGATGATAAAAGTCCCGTTGAAGATCTTGTGACGGCAGTGTTCACTGTTGATCTGCGAGAATCCAAACACCTCAGAGTCAGTCAATTTACGTCCGATCCGGTCGGATACCTCATTCAAATAATCCACCTCTTCCTCACTCAATGAAAGTCCTTCCTGCTCATTATAAGCAGCAATGTCTTCTACTTCAAAAATGGGTTCCGGCTGGATGTTGATCGTAAAAATGTCTTGATGCAGCTTTGGGTACAACTGACTCAACATTGGGTCATAATTCGCATCGCTTCCCCCGGACCGGAGAAATTTCTCAATCCGTCGGATGCCTTTGATCCCCATATTCTGGGTGATCTCCACCGCATTGGTACTCCATGGAGTGATCATAGTAGCGCGGGGGCCGACGAACGGACCGGTAATTTCACGTTCTTCGATCAGCGGGCGTTCACCGAACAGCCAGATGAGCTTAGTGATAGTAGCTTCATCGAGCGACGCTTCCAGTTGTACAGCAAAAACGGTATCGGAAGAATTTCCAAAGAAGTGGATCATTGCGGTAGCGATTTGAATTAAACCGCAAATGTCGCTTGTTCGGACTAAAAAACCCAGACGAGCTATAGAAAATTAACTTCAGAGGGTTGTCTTATTGCAAGGAAACCTGTTTGGACTGAATTTACGCCGGCATTTCGGGAGTAAAGTCCAACATCTATCAATTCCAGCATTCCTTTTCAACTGCTTCGAGGAAGGGAATATCACGGACAAACTTCTTGTAGGTGATCTCATTAAAGATCAGGTGATCTTTTTCGGGTGTTTGCTGATTAAACAAAACAGCCAGGGCCTCCACTCCACCCAGACGATAGGCAATATCTACCCGACATTTAGCCTGGATACGGGTGAGATTGGGATTGAGTTCCTGGTGTTGGTGCAGCGTACGCTTCAGGTAGCGCTCTAGTTGCCGACTGGTAGGCTGATCGAGTTCCAACTCATGAACCGATGGCCGGCTGTGCACATAGCGAATGACAAATTCGTCGCCATCTTCCAGAGGAAAACCATTGATGAGGTCCGAATCAAGCTGCTGTCGATATTCCCGCACCCGGCCATCAGCCACAAAGGAATATTTGATATGGGTTTGTGCCTCCTCTCCTTTTCTCTCGATAAAGATCCGCGCGGTAGTCTCCATACTGTTTTCCGCGAGTGTCAACGGTGGTGCATGCGCCGGAGTTTCCAACTGATTAACGGCGGCAAAGCCAAGTGCACCGATAACAACCAGCGCAAAGATCGTGATCAGGGCCACGGTTTTTCTAAAATCGGTACGCTTTTGTTTTTTCCGATCACGGTTGCGGGGTGTATCCGCGTCTTCATTAATGGCGCAGTTGTAGGCATAGCGCCCAGGACCTCCTTCAATAGACAATTCAAACAGTTCGTCGTCGATAAAGAAAGAGTAATCTTTTGCTTCCTTGACACTAAAATCGATCAGTACTACCCGGGCATTACACATCACCATGATATGACCGGTTCGATCACCATGGAAAAGGCCCACATTATACTGCCGGCCGTTGTCTCCCAGATACAACCAATTATACTGTGCCAAATGTGTAAAATTTACTATCTATACGCATTAGTGATTTGACGGAAATGAATTAATTCGCACAAAAGTTACAAAAAGAAAATTTAAGTTGCTCAACTTTAACAGTTATGATCTACGAGTTTAACGGCATCCGGCCGGTCATCCATCCGTCTGCATTTATCCATCCGCAGGCCAATGTTACGGGCCGGGTATGGATAGGAAGAGATGTATATATCGGTCCGGGGGCAGTTCTCCGGGGGGATTGGGGACTGATCCGCATTGAAGATAGCAGCAACGTCCAGGAAAATTGTACCGTGCACATGTTCCCCGGACTTTCCGTGCACTTGCGGGAAGCCGCGCATATCGGGCATGGCGTTGTGATCCACGGGGCTGAAATAGGAAAAAATGTACTTGTGGGTATGAATAGTGTGGTTATGGACCGCGTGATCATCGGAGAAAATAGTATTATTGGCGCACTGACTTTTATCAAGGCCGACACACAGATCCCACCGGAAAGCCTGGTGGTGGGTAATCCCGGCCGCATCATTCGTCAGCTTAGCCGGGAAATGATCGATTGGAAAACCAGGGGTACAGAGTTGTACCAACAATTACCGGCAGCCTGTCACAAAAGTCTGAAGCCCTGCGAGCCCCTGCAGGAAATACCGGAAGGCTGGGATGAAATGTCTGATCCGGACTACACTCCTTGGTAATCATTTGATTAAAAGTATTTGTATCACCATTTTTTAAACATCAATAAGATAAAAAATGAAACGAAGAACATTTCTGCAAAACGGAGTAGCCACAACTGCCGCTCTCACTACCGGAGCGGTCGGTTTGAATGCAAAGGAAAATGACACATCGCAAATGGATGTCATGCCATTTACCATGAAGTTTGCACCCCACCTGGGGATGTTCCGGCATCATGCCGGTGAAGATCCCATCGATCAGCTCACCTTTATGTCCGAACAGGGTTTTCGCGCCTTTGAGGATAACGGCATGAAAGGCCGGGATGTCGAGTTACAGAAAAAGATGGGTGATACCATGGCCAAACTAGGTATTCAGATGGGTGTATTTGTAGCACATCAGATCTACTGGACCGAACCCAGTCTTACCTCCGGAAAGGAAGACAAAAGAGAAGAATTCCTCAATCAGATCCGTGAATCAGTAGAAGTAGCAAAACGGGTCAATGCCAAATGGATGACCGTAGTTCCCGGTTACCAGGATTTCCGGCAAAATATCAACTTTCAGATGGCAAACGTGGCCGAATCACTGAAAAGAGCCTGCGATATTCTGGAGCCACACGGCCTGGTAATCGTGCTGGAACCACTGAATTTTTTCAATCATCCCGGCCTCTTCCTCAGTGAAAGCCCGCAGGCATATACGCTTTGTAAACTGGTAGATAGCCCGTCCTGCAAGATCCTGTTCGATATTTATCACCAGCAGATCCAGGAGGGCAACCTGTTGCCCAATATCAAGCGTACTTGGGAGGAGATCGGCTACTTTCAGATCGGGGACAATCCCGGACGTAAAGAACCCACTACCGGTGAGATCAATTATCACAACATTTTCAAGTACATCCACGAAAGAAACTTTGAGGGAATACTCGGAATGGAACACGGAAATTCTCAGGAAGGTAAAGATGGAGAGGCAGCAGTATTACGGGCCTATCGGGAAGTTGACGTGAATGCGTGAGCTGTCAGTCGATAGTTATCAGTCGGCAGTCTTAACGTACTGCTGACTGCTGACAAAAAATAAAAAAACCTGTATCCAATTCCCAAAGGGTCAACAGACACAGGCCAATTGTGCATTAGTAAACTATTACCTCAAAAATAAAAGTTCCAATCACTAATCCCATAAAAAGCTTTAGATAATTTTTAATGTAAGACTAATTTCACGTTGTTATGTGCAATTTGTCACATCCGGGTAAGATTTAGAATCGTTTTATTTATACATAGTCTAAATAAGTTTAGATTTTTTATATTTGCCGTTGTTAATTCGGAAACAGGACGTTGTTGACAAGCATTAGGAGGTGCCGATACCTAACATTAGTGATCCCCTCCAATCAAATATTGGGTAATGTTTGTATGCGATGCCCAAGCGATGTAAAAACCGCTTATTTTCGCAAAAACACCGGCGTTCAATTTCCTTCAACCAAATACAAGCAGGGTGGACACATTAACGACTACAACAAGCTGGAAAAGCACTTTCGTACCGGCGGCCCCACGTCAGATTATTTCTCATTTTACTGACGATCAGGTGGCCGGAAAATTGATGTCGATGGGTGTATTACCCGGCAGCGAGATCCGTTTGATCCGCAAGGCTCCCTTCGGCGGTGGTTGGTACGTTCAGATCGATCGACAGATCCTCGCTCTGCGAAAAGATGAACTGGACTGTATCGTAACGAAACAATGGTAAAGGAGAACGCCAAACAGCAGACCACTGCAACCATAGCTTTACTTGGAAATCCTAATTGCGGAAAATCTTCCCTATTTAATCAGTTTACCGGATTAAACCAGAAGATCGGTAATTTTCCCGGAGTGACCGTGGACAAGAAATACGGAACGCTCCAGTTAACTACCGGACGAAAGGTTACCCTGGTCGACTTCCCGGGTGCCTATAGTTTTTTTCCCACCGCCATGGATGAGCGCATCGTGGTACAAACCCTGCTCAATTCCGATTCTGCCGATTATCCGGATGCCATCCTCTATGTAGCGGATATTACCAAGCTGGAAAAACATCTCTTTTTCTTTTCTCAACTTAAGGACCTGGGTATTCCCATTGCGCTGGTGCTGAATATGTTTGACATGGCCGAAAAAGAAGGCCTGCAACTCAATGACCAGCGTCTTGCAGATACTTTTGGGGTGCCGATCATCCTGGTGAGCAGCCGGACCGGGTTGGGGCTTGAAAAGATCGATCCGCTCATTGAACACTTGCTGAGTCTAAAACAAAATCCTCCTTCTGATTTTCAATTATCCCCCGAAGAAACAGAACTGGTTGCCAGTGTAAAAGCGGTCTATCCCACCGATAACGACTACCGGGCCCTTTTGCTGGCTCACCATTCGGAATGGCTTCCTTTTCTCCAGTCACAGGAGCGGAAAAAGATCCATGCCATCGTCCAACAACAGGGTTTCGTCAGTTTGAAGGCGCAGGTTGACGAGACCATGACGCGATTCGATCATTTTTCTCCTGTCCTGCGCCGGTATCTCACCCATCAGTTGAGTAACGGTTCCAGTTTTTCCCAACAACTCGACCGGATACTTACGCATCGGATCTTCGGGCCGATCATTTTCTTTTTGATCATGCTATTGATCTTCCAGGCCATTTATGCCTGGGCTACCTACCCCATGGATCTGATCGATGCTATATTTGCTGCTCTGGGCGATGGCATTCATCAGGTTTTTGACAAAGGCTGGCTCAGTAGTCTACTGATCGATGGAATACTTGCCGGTCTGGGAGGTATCGTCGTATTTGTGCCTCAGATCGCTATTCTGTTTTTCCTGATCTCGCTGCTGGAAGAAGTAGGTTACATGGCCCGGGCCGCTTTTATGTTCGACCGCCTGATGCAGGTATTCGGTCTCAATGGTCGAAGTATAGTAGCGTTGATCTCGGGTGGTGCCTGTGCCATACCGGCGGTCATGAGTACGCGAACCATCAGTAACTGGAAAGAACGTCTGATCACCATTTTGGTCACCCCTTTTATCAGTTGTTCAGCCCGTATCCCCGTATATACGGTCCTGATCGGTTTTGCAGTACCGGCAGTTGTGATAGGAGGTATCTTTAATCTGCAAGGCCTGGCCTTCATGGCCCTGTACCTGTTGGGTATTGTGGCGGCGCTAATTGCTGCATTTATCTTCAAACTGGTACTCAAAACGAGGGAACACAGTTTCCTCATGCTGGAAATGCCGGAATACCGCATGCCGGTGATGCGGAATGTATGGATCAATGTCTGGGAAAAAGTCAAAACATTCGTAGTTGAAGCCGGAAAAGTGATCCTGGCGATCTCCGTCGTACTCTGGTTGCTGGCCAGCTTTGCTCCTCCCGGACAAATGGAAGTAGCGGAAGCCGAAGCACGTAGCCAGGCTATCGAACAATCTCTGGATGAGACCGCTACTGAAGACCTGATCGCTTCCAAACAAATTGAAACGTCATATGCCGGCCGACTGGGCAAGATCATTGAACCGGTCATTCGTCCTCTTGGGTTCGATTGGAAAATAGGTATTGCACTAATCACTTCTTTCGCCGCCCGGGAGGTATTTGTCGGAACTATGGCTACCATTTACAGCATCGGTAGCGAAAGTGACGAAACATCTGTGAGAACTCGTATGGCTACTGAGATCGATGCAGCTACCGGCCAGCCGGTCTACAACCGGGCAACATCCTGGTCGTTGTTGCTCTTTTACGTCTTTGCCATGATGTGCATGAGTACCCTGGCCGTAGTCAAGCGGGAAACCAAAAGTTGGAAATGGCCGATCATTCAGTTCCTGTTTATGACGGGGCTGGCCTATCTCAGCAGTTTTGCAATATATCAGTGGTTGAGCTAATTGAATTTTAACAGCCTGTTTTGACGCTGGAACAGTATTCTATCTAACTCCCATCTGTCGCAGCCAAATAAGCAGATCATACTACCCAATAGTCTCCTTTAGCAACTTGCACAAATTAATTTATATTTGTCAAGCCCGTTTAATCAAAACTCCGAGTTACCCAAAATGAGTACACCAGATCCTATCCGGTGGTTAATTGCTTTCCTTATACTGAGTATAACGGGCTGGCTCGTTTATCACAATATTCACCATCTAACACATCCCATTCCTACTGGCGGCATAATCACTGAAGAAGGAAAACTGGATCACAGGAGAGCCTGGATCGAGCAAATGCACCGCACCGCACCCGGCACCAACTGGCGACAAATAGAATCCCACACACGACTCCAGCGGCGACAGGATGCCACCTTTTGGGGTAATAGGCGCACTCCCTGCGAAACCACCATGGATTTTGCCGATGGTCAACTCTCCGGCCGCTGGGTAGAAAGAGGCAGTAATAATCAAACTGGGAGCATAGTTGAAGTAATCTACGATCGGGACGAAGACCGGATCTGGCTGATCTCTGCCGGCGGCACACTCTGGAGTAGTTCCCGAAAACAGATCGATTGGCGGGTAGAAAACCAACAGATGCAATTCGACCGCGGCCTGCTGGAAATGATCCC
>JAGQXH010000224.1 GCA_020436695.1 Lewinella sp.
ATGGTATATGAATTCAGTATCCGACTGTGCCGTTCGGATCGATACGAAAGTGCCAGCCGCCTGACCCATGAACCGGCAGATTATATCACACCGATCGTACTTCGCATTTTCGGTGGTAATAAATACTGTGATAAAGCTCAATTACTGGGGATATCCCCTCCCGTTGAACATACGGAATGGGGAACTTACCGATTCACACTGAGCCCCACGGAAAATTATTCTCATATTCTGCTGGAAGCCTACTACGCCGACCGACTGGGCGATGCATACCGAGGGAATATATTGCTGGACCAGGCTTCCGATCTCGTTCCACTGGGGCCTTCGGCTTCCATTGAATCAGCTAGTATGAAGGGAGAAAGAGTGCCGGAGTAGGAAATTTTTTTAAATTGCAGCGATAGAAACCTGTAAAACCTGAATATGCAGTTACAACCCAACCTCTCCGCTTTTCTATTACTACTTTTTTTGAGTCTCATTTCCTGTGCAGGGCCCGAACCGGCTACAGAGGAAACACCAACCAGACCCAATATCGTGATCATTTTCCTGGACGATTCCGGCTGGTCGGATTTTGAACCCTTCAATGTAGATGGACTAAAAACGCCCAATGTAACCGCCCTGGCTCAGGAAGGCCGGTCTTTCCACAATTTCTATGTCCCACAGGCCATCTGCTCGGCCTCTCGTTCGGCGCTGTTAACGGGATGCTATCCGGGGCGTACCAAAGTATTTGGAGCACATGGGCCAAATGCACGCGGCCTCGAACGGAACTTCGCCACTTTGGGAGAAGTCTTTAAACCCGCCGGTTACACCACCGCAATCTTCGGAAAATGGCATTGCGGTGATCAGCCGGACACCCGCCCTCCGGCACGTGGTTTTGACGAAAGTGCCGGCCTGATGTATTCCAATGACATGTGGAAGTACCATCCTGAAAACCCGGAGTACTGGGGCAGATTCCCCATCAAATTCTGGGAAAACGGGAAAGTTACCATTGAAGATGTCTCTAAAGATGATCAGAAACATCTGACCCAATGGTATACCGAAAAGGCCGTAGACTTTATCCAGCGCCACCGGGACACTTCCTTTGTGCTATACGTACCCCACAACATGCCGCACGTGCCGCTGTTCTGCAGCCCAGAATTTGAAGGAAAATCAGGAAGGGGCCTTTACGGTGATGTACTACTGGAACTCGACTGGTCAGTCGGGCAGATCAATCAGGCTCTGAAAGACAACGGCCTCGATAAAAATACCATTGTCATTTTCACCTCCGATAACGGCCCCTGGCATTCCTATGGCAATCACGCCGGATCCACTCCTTACCGGGAAGCCAAAGCTACTTCTTTCGACGGTGGGATACGATCGGCCTGCATTGTTAAATATCCGCCGGAGATCGAGGCCAATACGGTATCCACCTCTACCTTCTTTTCCATCGATCTCCTGCCTACACTTTGTCAGCTGGCTAATGTAGACCTCCCCGGCAACGAGATCGACGGCATGAATGTCTGGGAATTGATCCGTGGTGACGAAGGGGCAAAAAATCCCCATGATTTTTACGCCATTTCAACTGGTAATCATTTTGAGGGGATCATCAGCGGTGACGGTAACTGGAAGCTGCACCTGCCCCACAACTATCGCCATTTGATTGAAGCCGGCATGGATGGCATGGCCGGAAAATTCGAACAGTGGCACATTGATACTTCGCTCTACCACATGTCGGAAGACCCAATGGAATCGAAAAATGTGATCGAAGAATTTCCGGATGTAGCTCGCTCACTCATCCAAATGGCCGAAGGGCATAAGCATCGTTTTTATCGGGAATTAAAAGAGATCAAGAACTGAGACAAATCCCGGGCTTAATTAATTCCCAGCTGACGAATCACTGCGACACGGCTTCATTGTTTCATGGCTAACTTGCCAATGAAACAATGGGACCATGAAGCCATGGAACTCAAATGACATGATCTAATTCACTAGAAAGTATATTATTTCACCATATTAAAAAACCTACACCACCGGCATGTTGTGGAAGTGGCGCCAGGAAGTTGAGAGAACAGATCATTTGGAACAGACGTTGCCGTTATCGGCAATCTGTGTACTGGTTTCTCAATTTTCAAACGCCCAGCTTTACTTCCTGCGGTGCTGGTAATCTGCATTATGCATGAAAGACCTTATCACTTCCATCTCTTTACGGCTGTGGCTATTCGGCCTTTTATTGATCATGGCCTGTGGGCCGGCCCAGGAAAACACGGATGATCCGGGAGCTGCACAATCTGCCCATCCAAATATCATTATCATTTACGCCGATGACCTGGGCTACGGTGACGTCAGTGCTTACAATTCCGGCTTGCTGCGAACGCCAAATATTGACCGTTTGGCCGGCGGCGGACGACTTTTCACCAGCGGCTACGCTTCATCGGCCACCTGCTCCCCCAGTCGGTATGCCCTGCTTACGGGCAGTTATCCGTGGCGCAATAAAGATGCCAAGATCCTGCCCGGTACGGCACCCCTGCTGATCGATACGGCCCAATTGACCATTCCCAAAATGTTGCACCAACAAGGTTATTATACCGGTGTGGTTGGAAAATGGCACCTTGGGTTGGGCGACGGTCATGTAAATTGGAATCAACACATCAGTCCGGGGCCAAATGAAGTGGGTTTCGATTATTCCTATATCATGGCAGCTACTCAAGACCGGGTGCCGACCGTTTACATCGAGGACGGCAACATAGTTGGCTTAGATCCCAATGATCCCATTGAAGTCAATTACCAGAAAAATTTCCCGGGCGAGCCTACCGGCAAGGATAATCCGGAATTACTGAAAATGAAATGGCACCATGGGCACAACAGCAGTATTGTCAACGGCATCCCCCGCATCGGCTTCATGAAAGGGGGCGATTCGGCAAAATGGGTAGATGAAAATATGGCCGATACTTTTCTGGTAAAAGCCCAGGAGTACATCCAAATGCATAAAAACGGTCCCTTCTTCTTGTACTATGCCTTACAGCAGCCGCATGTGCCGCGTACGCCGCATTCGCGCTTTGTCGGCAGTTCCGGTATGGGGCCTCGGGGAGATGCTATCGTGGAAGCCGACTGGTGTATCGGGGAACTGCTCAAGACTCTGGAGGAAAATGGACTAACGGAGAATACACTCATCGTACTATCCAGTGACAACGGCCCCGTACTGAACGACGGCTATTATGATGACGCGGTGGAAAAGCTGGGCGAACATACCCCCTGGGGGCCATTGCGTGGTGGTAAGTACAGCTTATTCGAAGCCGGCACCCGTGTACCCTTCATCACCTACTGGCAGGGACATATCGCTCCCTCCAAAACGGATGCCATCGTTTCTCAGATCGACCTGCTGACTTCACTGGCCCAGTTGACGGGTAGCAGTCTTACCGGGCCCGACAGCAAGGACCTGTTACCTGTTTTCCTGGGAGAAAGCGATCAAGGGCGGGATGAACTCGTTCTGGAAGCTACCACGCGTACTGCACTTCGCCAGGGCGACTGGCTGATGATCCCTCCCTACAAGGGCCCGGCCGTCAACCAACCCGTGAATATCGAAACGGGAAATGCAGACGTTTTCCAACTCTATTATCTGAAAGACGATATTGGGCAACAAAAAAACCTGGCCGACGTTCAACCGGAAAAGCTGGAAGAGATGAAACAACGTTTTCTGGAAATTCGAGGGGAAGGGTTTCAGAATGTGGAGCAGTTGGAATTGAAGTAGGTTTGGGTGTTGGAGTGCTCGTGTGTTGAAGTGCTCGGGTGTTGGGGTGTTGCGGGTTGTGATAGTGCATTTGAGCACCCCAATACTAAAATACGGACCTACCCAAATACGGTATTACTTGGAAAACTACCAGAAAAGAACGACCTTGAGCGAAAGAACATTCTAGCCCCTTAATCGAACCATGCAGGACATACTCAATATCTTATTTTGGGCCGGCACACTAGCCGGTGGAGTGCTTATCCTTTTGCTACTTGTTTCTATTTTCAGTGGTCTGGAGATCGGCGGTGGAGATGTCGATGTAAACGTGGATACGGATACGGATGCCGGTGCCAGTGAAGGTTTGGGAGTGATCAAAACCCTCTTGACCTTTGTTTCCGTCGGAGCTTTCACCGGCCGCGCCATTTTATTGAATACCTCCTGGTCCTGGCCTCTGGTCATCATTAGTGCATTAGTCAGCGGTATTGTAGCCGTGATCATTCTGGGGTGGTTTTTCCGCTGGCTATTAAAAAATCAGGAGTCCGGCAACTGGCAAATGTGGCAGGCCGAAGGCAAAACCGGTAGTGTATACGTTCCCATTCCGGCCGATGGAAAAGGCCGGATCGTGGTGCAGATCGATGATGTGGACCGGGAGATTGCTGCCAAATCCGAAAAAGGAGAGCCCATCGGCACCCACGCAAAAGTATTCATTGTGGAGGCCAAAGAAGATTATGTGATCGTCTCTCCTTTTGAACAATAATTAAAAGAGTTCCAACTAAAACCTGAAAACATGTTACCTCAAAAGATGTACACTAATCCCCTAAAGAACAAATGGTTACTTAGCATAGTAGCTTTATTGCTGTCTTACCCTATTATGGCCCAGTCCGACGGTATTATGGGCAAGAACATGTCGGTCCTGTTACCTATCATTATGGTGATCGCCGTCTTTCTCCTACTGCTCTGGTTCTTTATTTCCCGTTACCGCCGCTGTCCTTCCGATAAGATCCTGGTGATCTATGGAAAGACCGGTAAAGGTAGTGCCAACTGTATCCACGGAGGAGCCGCCTTTGTCTGGCCGGTTATCCAGGATTATCAGTATCTGGACCTCCAGCCCATGTCCATCGACGTCAATCTGCAGGATGCGCTATCCAAGCAGAACATCCGGGTATCCGTTCCGGCCCAGTTTACCGTTGCCATCGGAAATGAACCCAATCTGATGAAAGCAGCTGCTGAACGATTGCTGGGCATGCCCAAGGAAACGATCCGCTCACTTGCCCACGACATCATTATGGGGCAAATGCGTCTGGTGATCGCCAATATGGATATTGAGGAACTGAATTCCGACCGGGATAAGTTCGTCACTTCGGTCTACGAGCATGTGGGCGATGAATTGCACAAGATCGGGCTTACACTGATCAACGTGAACGTTACGGATATTCACGATGAATCCAGCTATATCAAAGCATTGGGACAAGAGGCTGCGGCCAAAGCCATCAATGATGCCAAGGTAAAAGTGGCCAAGGAAGAACGTACGGGCGCCATCGGTCAGGCCGAAGCCGCCAAGGAAAGACGTACGTCCGTTGCTGCCGCTGACTCGGCCGCTGAGATCGGCGAAAAGAATGCACAGGCCGACGCGACCAAAGGTAAAAACCTCGCAGACATCCAGATCGCTCTTTCCGATACCGACCGCCGGCAAAAGGTAGCCGAAGCGAATAAGAACGCAGAAGTGGCCGAAAAAACTGCCGAGGCTGAGGCACAAAAAGCTGCTTATCTGGCTCAGAAAGATGCCGAAGAAGCCCGTAAGGAACGAGAACTGGCCGCCCGCCGCGCCAATGAAGTGGTACAGTCGCAGATCGAAAAGGAAAAAACGGTGATCGCCGCCGAGGCGGAAGCTGAACACACCAAAAAAGTAGCGGCCGGTGAGGCAGCAGCCATTCTTGCTCGTTACGAGGCACAGGCTGAAGGTATCCGCAAGGTATTGGATGCACAGGCAACCGGTTTCCAAAAATTGGTGGATGCTGCCGACGGTAACGCCCAGGCCGCCATTGGTCTCCTACTTGTGGATAAGATCCCTGAGCTGGCCAAGATCCAGGCGGAAGCCATTAAGAATATCAAATTTGATAAAGTCACCGTATTTGACGGCGGCGATGGTCAGGGAGCTGCGGGTTTTATGAGCGGTCTGTTCAAATCCATTCCCGCCCTCAGCGATTTCATGAACCAGTCTGGTTTAAATTTGCCGGAATTCCTGGCCAGGCAAAAAGGAGAATTGCCTGCTAACGGGCACTCCAAAATCGAAACTGAAGGACAAAAGGATAATGCTGACTAAACGAAAGACGAACCTTTTATTTGCACTGATCACATTACTGTTTCTGGCCTGTAGTACTCCCAAAGAACAAACAGGTTATCTCACCGAAGACGGAGCATGGTGCTGGTTCTCCGATCCGCGGGCAATTTTCGACGATGGGCAGATCATCACCGGTTGGGTAAAAACAGATGGTAGTATTGAAGCAGCAGCTTTTGACCCTGAGTCCGGTTCGGTCAATACCGCAATGCTTTACCCTGAGCTACAATCGGACGATCACGACAATCCGGCCTTTGTGAAGACCGGTGATGGCAAACTGCTGGTTACCTATACCACCCATTCCGGCCCTGACGGTTTTTTCATGAATAAAACCTCAGACGGAACATCAATTGCTTCATTCGGTCCAAGTGTCGAGGTAGCTCTACTCGACTCTACCGAACTGGAAAAATTCCCCAAGGTGCATGTCACCTACGCCAACCCATATAAACTGGAGACAGAAAATAACCGTCTGTATTGTTTCGGCCGGTGGACAGGTTATAAACCCAACATGATGTGGTCGGATGATGACGGGCAGACCTGGAGCAAAAGTCGCGTTTTCATCACCAACGAACCGTTCGATCCTAATAACCGTCCTTACGCCAAGTATTACTCCGACGGACAGTCGCGCATTCACATCATTTTTACCGATGGTCATCCACGCGTAGAGCCCACCAATTCGGTCTATTATGCCTATTATGAGGAAGGAGCTTTTTATCGGGCAGACGGCACACAGATCGCCGATATGAGTAGCCTTCCCTTCGAGCCAAAGGACGCCACAGTGATCTACCAGTCCAATGAGACCGACGGCCGGGCCTGGATCGCCGATGTGGCGGCCGATGAACAGGGAAGGCCCGTAGTGCTCTATACCAGAAGTCCGAGTGAAACGGATCATCGCTACTGGTACGCCAAATACGACGGACAACAATGGATCAACAATGAAATGTGCAAGGCCGGTAAGTGGTTTCCTCAAACGCAGGAAGGACAGGAAGAGCGCGAGCCTCACTATTTCGGCAACATGAGTGTTCATCCGGAAAAAACAAATGTAGTTTACCTTTCCCGTCAGGTCGACGGTGTTTTTGAGATCGAACGCTGGGAGACGGACGACGATGGAAAAAGCTGGCAAAGTGAGCCGATCACTCAGCACTCCCAACTGGATAATGTACGTCCTTATGTTCCCCGGTACGGGGATGCAGGCAAAGAGATCGTCCTATGGATGGAAAACCGGAAATATATCCATTATACGGATTTTAAAACGGCGATCCGGTACTATATTCGGTAGTTTTCTTCCTTAGCCAGATATCAGACACGTTGGAAGTATCTTATATCTATATCGACGATCACCAAAATGAAAAACCACTTACTCCTCCTCTCCCTATGTTGCCTGCTTTCTATTTCAGCTCACGCCCAAACCCAGACTATTCAATGGTGGAATCCGGCCGAGCACGAATTTCCAGTCATTGAAGGGCAGGGATGGACAGAAGGGATCGAATCCTTTTACGACCGCTTACCTGCCAAAGCCAAAGGCGTTGTAAGAGATCCTGTATGGAACCTGTCTAAACACACGGCCGGTATGATGATCCGATTTCGCTCCAATGCCGAGGAGATCGTTGTGCGTTACGGAGTGGGCGGTAATCACGCCATGCCGCATATGCCGTCCACGGGGGTCAGTGGAGTTGACCTATACGCCATCGACAGCGACGGAGGATGGAACTGGTGCCGTGGCCGATTTTCTTTTGGCGATACCCTACAATATCGTTTTACCGGACTGAAACCCAATGACGGATATCACAAGTTGGGCCGCGAATATCGCCTGTATCTTCCGCTTTACAACAGTGTAAACTGGATGGAGATCGGCGTGGCTGAAGGTAGTCTTTTTCGCCCACTACCCGTGCGGATGGAAGCCCCCATCGTTGTATATGGCACCTCTATTGCTCAGGGAGGCTGTGCATCCCGGCCGGGAATGGCCTGGACCGCTATCCTGGGCCGAAATCTGGATCGCCCCCTGATCAACCTGGCTTTTTCCGGCAACGGCCGCCTGGAAACTGAAGTAGTGGAACTGGTCAATGAGATCAGCCCGAAAGTATTTGTACTGGACTGCCTACCCAACCTGAATAACGCCACTACCTATCCCGATGAGGATCTGAGGCAAAGGGTAATGAAAACGGTACGCAGCCTCAGGGAAAAACATCCGCAAACACCTATACTCCTGGTAGATCATGCCGGATATACCGACGGAAGCGTCATGCCGGAACGGGAGATCTCATACCTTCGTACCAATCTCGTTCAGCAAGCCGCATTTGCCGATCTTAAGGCCGAAGGCATCGAGGATCTCTTCTATCTAAGCCGGGAAGAGATCGGCCTTACCCTGGATGATATGGTCGATGGTACCCATCCCAATGATCTGGGCATGCAGCATTACGCAGCAGCTTACGAAAAGGCGCTCCGGGAAATACTGGCAGAACCGGTTGGTGAGGCCACTACCACCCACCCTATTATTCAGTATCGGGAACCCAATAATTACGACTGGGAAGATCGCCACCGGGAGATCCTCAGTCTGAATCAGAACGATCCTCCCCGATCTGTCATCCTGGCTAATTCGATCATTCATTTCTGGGGCGGCAAGCCCGAAGCAAAGATCGTGCGGGAAGCAGGAAGTTGGGATGATCATTTTACCCCCATGGGGATGTACAACTACGCCTACGGCTGGGACCGGATCGAGAACGTGCTCTGGCGGGTATACCACGGTGAATTAGATGGTTTTGATGCCGAAAACATCTTAATGATGATCGGTACCAATAATCTGCACCTAAATACTGACGATGAGATCATGGAAGGTCTTCAATTACTGGTCAAAGCCATCAAAACCAGGCAGCCGGATGCCCGTTTCGTCCTACTGGGTATCCTACCCCGTCGGAACTACGAAGAGCGGGTCGCCGCACTTAACCTGCGCATCGCCCAACTGGCCGGAGCCGAAAATATCGAATATGCTTATCTGGGCAATGTTTTCCTTAAACCGGATAATAAGATCGACGAATCACTCTTTTCGGATGGGTTACATCCCAATAAAGCCGGCTATTTGAAAATGAGCGTTCCCCTGCAGGCGCTCCTTGGGAAAAAGCAGTGAAATGATCATACACTTATTTCCATAAGGATCGACATATTACCACAAAAATTCACTCATGCAAACTTATCGACACTACCTCCCGGGTTTAAAACTTTCCTGGTCACTGACCACTATTCTGCTGGTCTTCATCAGCACGCTCGTACAGGCGCAACCTTCCCGAAAAGTTGTAGAAGTCATCGTCGCACCGCAGCATACCGACTGGACTTACACACCGGGTGAGCGAGCCGATTTCAAAGTTCAGATCATTCGCAATGGTCTGCCGGTAACCAATGCCAAGATCTCCTACGAGATTGGTCTGGAGCAGATGCCGGCCGAAAAAACCGGAATTCTTGAACTAAAGGACGGAACGGCTACCCTGGAAGGAATTCGCTATGACAAAGCGGGTTTCATCCGGTGTACGGTAAGCACCGAAGTGGAAGGTAAGACTTATCGGGCCTGGGGTACTGCCGGATATGCGCCGGACCAAATTAAGCCTGTAGTGGAAATGCCCGGGGATTTTGATGAATTCTGGACCAAAGCAAAAGAGCAACTGGCCGAACTTCCCATTGATGCGAAGGTG
Organism: Lewinella sp.; assembly: GCA_020436695.1. Classification (GTDB taxonomy): domain Bacteria; phylum Bacteroidota; class Bacteroidia; order Chitinophagales; family Saprospiraceae; genus Flavilitoribacter. The sequence continues at coordinate 9,722 of JAGQXH010000224.1, forward strand.
ACCCTAATGCCGGAATATTGCACGGGGCAGATCGATGTATACCACGTTAGTCTCCAAAATATCGCTACTTCCTGGCGGGGAACGAGTCGCTTTTACGGAATGTTATCGGTCCCTAAAGCCCCAGGAAAATATCCGGCCATTCTGGGTGTACCGGGAGCCGGTGTACGTGCCTATTACCGCGATGACCGGGCTGCGGAAGGGGTGATCGTCTTCAAAGTCGGTATTCACGGCATACCGGTAAATATGGACCCCGAAGTTTACAATGATCTGGGAAGGGGTGCCTTATCAAATTACCAGATCAATAAGCTGGATGATCTGGACCAGTATTACTACAAGCGCGTCTACATGGGTTGTGTGCGGGCCATTGATTTTATTTTCAGTCTACCGCAATTTGACGGCGAAAACCTGGCCGTTACCGGCGGTAGCCAGGGCGGCGCTTTATCCATAATCACTGCCGGTCTGGACAACAGGGTGAAATACCTGGCCGCCTTCTACCCTGCCCTTTGCGATGTGACCGGTTATCTGGCCGGGCGTGCCGGTGGCTGGCCGCACATGTTCAAGGATTTTGATGCTGAAAAGCAACCGAACTGGCTAAAAGTAGCCCCCTATTACGATGTAGTGAATTTCGCCAAACGATTGACGATGCCGGGCTGGTATTCCTGGGGTTACAATGATAATGTATGTCCGCCCACTTCTATGTATGCGGCTTACAACTCCATCACTGCCGTAAAGCAACTCCACCCATTCCAGGAAACGGCACACTGGACCTTTCCGGAACAGCAGGAAATGGCAAATGCATGGCTGTATGAGATGCTGGGGGTTAAGAAATGAGCAGTAGGTTGTTATCGGTTGCCGGTTAATCAGTTGGCTAACCGGCAACTATGCATTTAGGACTATCCATCTTTCTCTCCACTGATGATGTAATACCCAAAATGCTTCCGGCTCAGCCCCATGATCATTCCCAGGGCCGGAGCCAGAGCATTATTCCTGCGTTGGTGATCTAGTTTAAATAATTCTCCCTTCCGTAAGACATCCCAGTAAAAATGAAGGCTCACGCGAGGAATATGGGCGAAGGACGGTGCGACCCGCCAACTGGCGTCTTCTATCCGGATATTTTGAAAACCAACCAGTTTCAGTGCGGCTACAAACGCATGGATGTCGGCAAGATCAGACAACGCCCAGCATTCCATGTTTTTTCGGTAGATCTTCTCCAACCAGACAGGAAGAAGACCGGTATGTTTTCTGAAACCGTCGTTGATCACAAAACGCCCTCCAGGTTTAAGCAAACGGTATAGCTCGCGGACAAAGTCCATTTTATTCTCTCCCCCGGCATAGCAGGCACTTTCCATCGCAAAGGCAGCATCTGCGTAACCATCCG
>JAGQXH010000225.1 GCA_020436695.1 Lewinella sp.
GTTGCCAGTTGCCGGTTAATCAGTTGACAAACCGGCAACTGGCAACCGATAACCGGACCACTTTACTTAAAACACCAAAAACGCTATAACATGAAAAACCTCATTTATCTGATGGCGCTCCTTTGCTGCTTTGCCTGCACTAATGCCGACACAGCAAAAGACACTTCTTCCGAAGAGGAGAAATCGTCCCTTAATACCACACCTACTGAAGAGGTAGTTGCAACACCTGAACCGGAAACAGCACCTGAGCCACCGGCCAGTCCGCTCCTGGGCTCATATGTGGGTATGTTCGAAGCCAGCAAGTACGACGAAAATAAAAGACCAACCTGGGCCAACAAGATCAACATCACCATCGACAAAGTAACCGATGATCTGATCTACGGGCATAGTGTAGTTGCCGGAAATGACCGGCCGTTCAGCGGAACGATGATGCAACAGGGGAACTATTACGTAGTAGAAGCAAAGGAACCCGGCGATGATCGCTATGACGGCACGTTTCGGTTCCGGATCACCACCGATGGCCAAAAAATGGAAGGCACCTGGGTGGCCAATGACTCCAGACTGGCCGTTACCGAACGAGAATACGATCTGGAGAAGAGAGACTTCCGCTATGATCCGAATGTATCCCTCCACGATGAGGATGTCTACTTCGAGATCGAGGAGCTCTACGGCACTTACAACGAAACGACCGGCGAAGCGGAATACATCACCGAAGCCATCTGGAGCAAGAATGCATCGGCCGACGTACTAACGAAAGCAGATGTTGAAAATATGCATCGGGGTGATCTGGAGGTAATGCGCAATGCGATCTACGCCCGCCACGGCTATACCTTCAAAAACCGCAAAATGCGCTACGTTTTCAACTATGTGCCCTGGTACACGCCCATGTATACGGACATTCGGGATAAGCTCACCGATCTGGAATTAAAAAATATCGACCTGCTGAAACGTTATGAGCAGCACGCTGAGCGCTACTACGACAGTTTCGGGAGGTAACCATCATTCACCAGCCGCTATTAGTTCGATCGTTCTTTGACGGATGTGCGGAGCTATTTCTTCTCCAACATTCAGGTCAGGGGAAGCATTACTGCCCAATTTCGCCGGAGAAGGCCCCAACCATGCCGATGTACGCCCTTCCAGCCGGATCGTTTGATTTTCCGGATCAAGGATCAACGTAGCAAAAAGACTATCTCGATAAGGGCAGGTATGCGAGATCCAGGGATGATCCCGGTGGATATCGGCTGAATAACTCAGGTGTTCATATTTGCCCCCTACCCAGTAATAAGAGGCAGAATTCAGATGAAGATAGCTCACTCTTCCGATACAGAGTAGATCATCAATATGAGAATGACCGTTCACGGCCAACATGATCTTTGATGCATATCGACTTAACAGATCTTGTATCTCTGTGGCATTATCTACGGCAATAGTACCGGCCAGTGGTTGATGGGAAATAATGAGGACCGGGGTATTGGCTGCCTCCAGTTCTGCTTCCAGCCATGCCAGCTGTTCCTTACCGATATAGGAAACATAACCACCTTTGTGAGTAGGTGAGCCGGTTTCATTCCCATCCAGGACCAGGATCTTGATACCGGCAATATCCTTCGCATAGTAAGGAGCGGGCATCTTCCAGATATTCAGACATTGTTCCTTGGTATGCCCCGCATCCGTATCGTGGTTGCCGATCACATGCAGGCTTTCCCGGTGAGCATTATTGAACAGGTCAATTACCGGCCTGTTCTTTTCGTTCGGATAGGCAAAATCTCCCAACTGGATGATGGCATCCGGACGCTGGACTTCCATTTCCCGCACAAATGCCTGCATACGAGACAGGCCATCATGCATAATATCCTGGTGGAGATCGGCAATCAGCCCCAGTTTGACGGGCCGGTCCAATAAGTTGACGGCCGAAAAGATCATTTGGGGAAAAGTAAAAGCCATAGCCCCCATTCCAGTATTGCGAAGGAAATAGCGGCGACTGACGCTCGGACTTAGATACATAATGATGGAAGTTTTTTAGATCAAGGTTATATTGAATTGAGTCAGAGTAGAATATCACTATTCCAGACAGGCATTGATCGAACTACCCAACTTATCGGATATCTCAACCGGCCAGTCCTCCCCTTCCCAATCACGCATGGAAAAAACAGAATGGATCTTCCCCTGACGATCCACAACCATACTGACGGGAAAGCCCCAGGGCACCAGAAAATCCGTTCCCAAAAATTGGTGATAATCAGGTACGATCTTAAATAGCAGACTGTAATTTGGAAAGAAATCGTCTTCCAGGAACTGTACGGTTTCCGTGGTAAAGGAAAGGAATTCCACCTCACCATTGTGCTCAAATTGTCTCACCAGTTGGTTGAGTCCATTCAGTTGATCCATACAGACCGGGCACGTCATCATCCAGAAATGCAGGACCACTACTTTGCCTTTGAGTTCATCGGAAATGATCCTTTCCCCGGCATAAGTAGTTACCTGAAAGGAAGGAATAGTGACGCCGAGCAGATTCTGTTTGCTTTCCTTATACCCCCTTTGTAAAATTTCATCCAGCACGCTCCGGTAATCACTTTGCGCCGGTGCCGTCATTGTATAACAGAGTATCAAAAGGCAGAGCAACGTTTTTTTCATTTTGCAAAACTACAATTGATGAACCGGTTCAATTAAACTGGCCGAAATGCCACAACACTCCCGATGGATCATGCATAAAGATCTCCCTCCCCCAGTCATTATTGTGTATTTCTGAAAAACGGACATTAATGTACTTTCGGTGCAGATCCTTAGCCATCAATTCTGCGGCACACTGATCCACATTATCCACTTCGAGAAAGATCATAGAATTGTTGATCCATGCTTTGACATAGTAGTCCTGCAAATAAAATCCCAACAGATCATTCACTTTGAAATAGCTCATTTTGGGGTCGATCACATGCTCTTCAAAACCCAGCTCGCGGTAAAAAGTCCTGGATAGCTCATAGTTTTCAGCACCGATGAAAGTACGGATGGACTTTGGGTGGTAATTCATTCAGTATATTTTGCTTACAAGTACGGCATTTTAATTCGCAATTCAAATTCCCGTTTCTTCCACAGTTTTTTGCTTTTCTTTGGGCAAAAATGATAGCTATGTGTACGCGAGAGGTCCTGATGGGTTTAATATTATGCTCTCTGTACAGTTGCGCCGGATCCCCAGCCGGTCCGGAAGCAACAACGATTACATCCGGCAATCCGCTTTTCGAAGGCTGGTATGCCGATCCGGAAGGTGCTGTATTTGGCGATACGTACTGGATATTCCCCACCTATTCCGCCCGCTACGAGAAGCAGGTATTTTTCGATGCATTTTCCTCATCCGATCTCGTCAATTGGACCAAACACGAACACGTACTCGATACGTCCATTATCCATTGGGCCAAACAGGCTATGTGGGCCCCGGCTATCGTCGAAAAAGATGATCAATATTTTCTGTTTTTCGGTGCCAACGATGTACAGCAACCCGGAGGCCCCATGTGGGATGAAGAAAATACGATCAATCATTTCGGCGGAATTGGCATTGCTGTCGCCGATGACCCGGCTGGGCCGTACCGGGATCTTTTGGGCAAGCCACTGGTATCTGATTTTTACAACGGCGCACAACCCATCGATCAATACGTTTTCCGCGATGCGGACGGCACCCATTATTTTTTCTACGGTGGCTGGGGGCACTGCAATATTGGAGTGTTGAATGCTGATTTCACCGGTTTCATTCCATGGCCGGACAACAGCCTCTTTCACGAGATCACACCGGAAGGTTATGTGGAAGGGCCGTTTATGTTCATCCGTAACGGGAAATACTATTTCATGTGGTCGGAAGGCGGCTGGACCAATTCTACCTATAAAGTGGCTTATGCCATCGCCAACCGGCCGACGGGGCCTTTCGAGAGACTGGGCACTATCCTACAGGCGGATACGACCGTTGCTACCGGAGCCGGCCATCATTCGGTGATCAACAGCCCGGGAACCGACGACTGGTACATCATTTACCATCGCCGCCCCATTCCCAATGAAGACCGGGATCATCGGGTAACCTGTATCGACCGGCTTTATTTTAATGAAGACGGAACGATACAGCCGGTTAAGATGACGCTCGAAGGTGTGCCGCCGGCAAAAATAAGCCGTTAAGAAGCCTTTCGCGTGGTGGGTGATCTGTATGGACGAGAGATCATTCATATACCAGCTCTACCGGTTTCCTCTGGTTCGTCCGGGTCTGCCTCCGGGCGGAGGATTGCCACCGGGGCCAGCTTCCGGCTCCGGCGTTGCCACGATCTCGCCGTAACGGACATTGGATTTAAGATCCCAATTCGCCCGGAGTTTATCCAGCGGACGGAGGTAGATGATCTCCGGTTGGCGTTTTTCATCGTAGCTGCCCGTATCCCAGCGGCCATTGCGGTTGCGGTCGGTGACCACTCGTAAGGTGTAATCACCCGGACTGATCGTACTCCAGGTCGTATTGTAAGTGTTCAGGTCGGCAATGGTATCGGTCAGCAGACTTCGTTTCAAATCTTTGCTCATCAACTGCACCAGATATTGTTGGGTAGAATCAAGATTGCTGAGATTAAGCACTATGTTGCCATAACGGCTTAAAGCATCCAGGGTATAGCGCACTATGAGGGTGTCTTGATTTTGCAGTTCAAACATATCGGTAAGCGCTCCGGGTAAGACTTCCAGTTCATAATTAATCTCCTCCCGCCAGGGAAAGTCGATGAGCAGCTGCTGCGGATCTGCCGGGTCGATAAATAGATCCGGCCTACGGGCCTGTCGCAGGCTATCGGTATACAAAGCAATAAAGCTGGTATCGAATGCCGTCAGCGGATGGTTAAACCTAAGTGATGGCGGTATCCCAGGAGTAATATTTACATTGGAAAGACTGGACAATGGCTGCAAAGATTGATTCTCCACCATTTTGGCCCGCCCCTGTCCGCTGAGCTCAATCGTGTCCCGATAAAAAGTATCCCGGTTGATCAGTAAGGTCCAGGCTTGTTCCTGATCGTACCAAAAGATCAAAGAATCACTTTGGTTGAGAACAAGGGGCGTATCGATCACGTTCTCGTAACGTATTTCCGGTTCGTAGAATGGCTGGTTATACGTCAGTTTGATCTTACCGTAAAGGCTGGTATCGATACCGGTACGACGCAATGGCAGGTTTTCGGTAAACAGTTTTATTTCAATTCCAGCCACGGTATCCGGGCCGACGGTGATTAGGCTGTCGGGAAAACCGATGCGTTCACCGGTTTCCAGAATATACTTTTTAGGCAGATTCTGCTGGTCTTCCAGGGCAAAACCTTTATAGGTACCTTCCCGAAGATTCTCGACGCGAAAGTTGCCCGTTTCATCTGTTTTTCCAAAATAAAAAGGGCGCTCGGTACGCACCACTGTATCGGCCAGATTCTCATACAACATGAACAAGACATTCTCCACCGGTTCACCGGTAGTGGCCTCCACTACCCTACCAGACACAGTCAATGAGTCGATATAAGGGCCGGTGGAAAAAACAAACCGCAGGTCTTCGGCCGGATTTTTTTCGTTGAGGTCTTTGACTGATTCGCCGAAATTGATGGTGTACGTCACGTTCTCCCGAAGTTGAAGCGTATCGTCAAAGATAACCTGGACGGTTCGGCGTCTTAGTCTGATCTCCGGTTCGGGTTGCAACGGAGGAGAAATGAGTACTTCATCCCGCACTTTTTCCAGCGTTACCCATTCATCGAAGGTCAGTTCGATGGTCTGCTTCTCAAAATTGGTCTGCAAATTAGGCGTGGATTCCTCGGCAACAATTGCCGGAGGAGTTTCGTCTCTGGGGCCGCCCTGAGGAGCAGTCGGCGTAGCACAGCGGTAAAGCAGGGCTGTTAAACAGATCCATGCAGCCCCCAGGTACAGCAGACGAGAAATGGGATATTTCCGGTGAATTGCTCCCTCCATGTATATTGCCTCTTGTTTTTTCATCGGTCCGCAAAGATAAACGGACTTTTTGGGCTTTTGGTAGGGAAAACACTCCCAATTTAAGGATTTCGAAAGCAGATTAACTTTCTCTTGAGCATTCAGGGATATACTGTTTTTTTTCACTGCCGCTTGCAATATTCAAAAAAGCAAATTAACTTTGTTTAAAAATTAAACTAACTAATGCTTACATCGCATCTCAAGCGCATTTACCGTAACCCCTGGGGGCTTTTCACCGATCTCTACCAGATCACCATGGGTTATGGTTACTGGAAAAGCGGCATTGCCGACCGGCAATCTGTTTTTCATCTCTTCTACCGCAAGAATCCTTTCGGCAATCCGTACACCATTGCCGCCGGACTGGACCTCGTGATCGACCTTTTGCAGAATTACCGTTTTTCGGTGGATGACATTCAATATCTGGGGTCACTGAAAGCTTCCGATGGGAAAGCACTTTTCAGCGAAAGCTTTCTCAACTATCTGCAACGGATGCAGTTCAGTTGCACCATCTCTGCTATGCCCGAAGGCAGTGTGGCATTTCCGCATCAGCCACTTGTCCGGGTAGAAGGCCCCTTGATCCAGGCTCAGCTGATTGAAACGGCCTTACTGAACATTATCAATTTCTCAACCCTTATCACAACCAAAGCAGCCCGGGTCTGTCAGGCAGCCCGGGGAGAAAGTGTACTGGAATTCGGACTACGCAGAGCCCAAGGGGTCGACGGAGGACTTACGGCAAGCCGGTCTGCTTTCATAGGAGGGTGTGACGGCACCAGTAATGTACTGGCCGGCAGATTATACGGCATCCCCGTCAAGGGGACCCACGCCCATAGCTGGGTGATGTGTTTTGATGACGAGTTGGAAGCCTTTGCCGCTTACGCAGAAGCCATGCCGGCGAATTGTATCTTCCTGGTGGACACTTATGACACCCTGGAAGGCATCCGTAATGCTATTACCGTCGGGCACCGGCTCAGGGAAAAAGGGCATGATCTTCTCGGCATTCGTTTGGACAGTGGCGATCTAGGGGAACTGAGTAAGATAGCCCGACATATGCTGGATGATTCGGGCTTTACCGAAACAGCAATAGTGGCCAGTAACGATCTGGATGAGTATCAAATAAACAGCCTAAAGGAACAGGGCGCAAAGATCAGTGTCTGGGGAGTAGGTACACGTTTAGTTACGGCTTATGAGCAGGCCGCATTGGGAGGAGTGTACAAACTGGCCGCCATTACCGATGAACACGGCAAATGGGATTACCGGGTTAAGCTTTCCGAACAGGAGATCAAAGTGAGCAATCCCGGACGGCTCCAGGTGCGTCGCTATTATGATAAACAAGAAAATCCGATCGGAGACCAAATCTATAATTTAGATTTTAGCAATCCTCCGGCAAAAGTGATTAACTTTACGAACAATCAACAGAATTATCTCGATCCATATAAAAGTGAAGATCTACTGGTCCCTGTATTTGAGGAAGGCCGACTGGTATACGCTTCACCCTATTTAGAAGATATTCGCCGGTACTGTCAACTTGAACAGCAACGCTTCGCTTCTTTGCATTCTGAGAAAAACGACTATGTAAACGGATTGGAACCGGCATTATACGCGCTTAAACTGTCGCTCATTCAAAGTGTAAAAGTGTAGTCATTTAAATAACCGATTCATTCATGTCCTATACGTACGAATACCCGCGACCTGCCCTGACTGTCGACTGCGTTATTTTTGGGTTAGATGAAAGTAGTAAATTAAAGATCCTGCTGATCCAACGTGCTCTGGAACCTTTTAAAGGGGCCTGGGCATTGCCGGGCGGTTTTGTGGACATGGAAGAAGATCTGGAAGAAGCGGCACTGCGCGAATTAAGAGAAGAGACTGGCGTAAAAGATGTTTTCATTGAACAGTTATTCACTTTCGGCAAACCCGGCCGCGATCCCCGTGGTCGCGTTGTAAGTGTTGCTTATTATGCACTGGTCAATCTGTCCGAACACCCGGTCCAAGCCGCTTCCGATGCTGATCATGTTGAATGGTTCGAGCTGGATGAGCTTCCCCGGCTGGCTTTTGATCACGATCAGATCGTCCAGGTTGCCGTCAACCGTCTGCGCAGTAAAGTACGCTACCAACCTATCGGATTTGAACTGTTACCGGAAAACTTCACGTTATCTCAGCTGCAAAAGTTATATGAAACGGTGCTTGGTGTCAAGCAACTCAACAAAAGGAATTTCCGTACCCGCATCCTCAAAATGGGCGTCTTGAATGAAGTCGGCAAACAGGAAGGGGTCGCACATCGTCCGGCCGTACTCTACCGGTTCGATAAGGCCAAATACGAACAACTGGTGCAGGAACGCTACGAAAACCTGATCCGTCGGGGCGTCGATTTTGAAGTATAGGGGTGAGAATCGGTGCCTATTTATGACTTACCATTTACATTATGAAGAACCTGCCTCTGATTATCCTTTCTGTACTGGCCGCACTTTTTCTTTTTTCCTGCCGATCCGATCAGGCTACAGACCAGGAAGAGCACCTTAGTAATGAGGTCCCGGACGTCTTACCGCCACCGGAAACGGATTATGAATCAGCCGAAGTAAAATGGGGATACATCGACCAAAGTGGACGCACGGTCATTCGGCCCGCTTTCGATGAAGCGCGTTCTTTTTCGGAAGGCCTGGCAGTAGTAAGAGTGGGTGGCCGTTGGGGATATATTGACAAAACCGGCCGGCAAATCATCCCTCCTACCTACAAAGGAGCCTGGGCTTTCCGGCAGGGTCTGGCCCGGGTGGAAACATACGAAGAGGGTGTCGGTTTCATTGACGCCAGTGGAGCAATGATCATTCCTGCTACCTGGGAAGCGGCCGGCGATTTTTTCGAAGGATTGGCCTGGGTGCGCTCTGCCGATCGTTATGGCTTCATCAATACCAAAGGAGAATTGGTCATCGATACGATGCTGGAAAAAGCTGGCGACTTTTCCGAAGAAACAGCAATAGCCAGCAAAGACGGAAATTACGGCCTCCTTCAAAAAAACGGGCAATGGTTGATCCCGCCGCTTTATCAACGAATAGCCCCCCTTTCCAGTGAGTTGATCCGGGCCAAGCTAAATGATCGTTTTGGATTTTTGAACCCTAAAAATGAATGGGTGATCGAGCCGAAGTTCGCTGACGCCCAGGATTTCATTGATGGGCACGCCATAGTTGCCGATGAAGAAGGAACTTACGGACTGATCACCGCGGACGGGCAATATAGTCTCCCACCGGAATACGATATGATCATTGCAGCCGGAGAAAACCGCTGGATCTTGAGTAAAAAGGCCCTGTTCGGACTCTCAGATGCTCAGGGACATATGTTCACTCCTATCCAGTTTGATCAGATCTACGCTTTTTCTGAAGGAGTTGCGCCCTATCTCGAGGGCTATTTATGGGGTTTGCTGGATACCAGCGGCACGAAGATCACCCCAGCTCAGTACGGATTGCTCTGGCCTCAGAAAGAAGGCATTGCCCGTGCAGCTATTCGGGAGGGCTTCACCTTCATCAACAGCCAGGGGGAGATCGTGATCGACCCCCACTTTCAGGATGTAAAAGATTTTTCGGAGGGATTGGCGGCCGTACAGTTGCGTTAGCTACATTGTAAATTATTTTCTATAACACCAAATTGAAAGGAGTTATTCTCTAACGGACGAATCGATGCTACATGGTTCCATTGTTTCATGGCTGTCATCTCATTGCAACAATGAAACAATGAAACATAAAATTTACTGTGCATTGAGCATTTAAAATCAGTCACAATATAGTGTTTTACTGATTTACATAATCCTCCAGGTAAGCAAAGTGCGTTCCCAACTTCCCTTCCCGGGCAATAGTCGCCCGTTCGATCAGATCGCTTTGCGGTTTCAACAATTCCGGGAGCACGTAGGTCAGGAACATCTCTCCGAAAGCCTGCGAGGCATCACGCGGTAATTCACTTGGCAAGTTATCAATCGTCATCATATCGACCACATGGTCCTGAAACGGATCGACTTCCTTATTTTCCTGTGGGTCATAGCCGAAGATCGGATCGGCAATGGTGGAAGCCTTCAAAGTAGCCGGTATGGAAGAAACCGGTGCAATATCGCAGGTAACATCGGCGATCACCCGGATCTTAAACTCGGGGTCGGACATATCTTCCCGGGTAAAAAAAGCCGGTGCCCGGCTGTCCCAGTAAATGCCGTTAATAAAAAGGTCGGCTACACGTGCATAGGGCAGAAAGCGGCTTTCGTATTGATCGGGGTGAGTGTGAAAATGGGTCTTATCAAATGGTGCACCGTCTTTCCGGCGGAGGTAATCCTCACTGGTCAGATGCGTAAAAACCGGCCCGGGGATGACATCGGCAATGAAAACTTCCGGGTCGGCCTCTTCGATGCCCATATCCCGCAGTACGCGGTTGGCCCCCTGCCCGACCCGGCCGCTGCCGGTGAGCACTACACGCAGCGGTGGTAAATGCAGATGATCCCGGTAGTAAGACCGCACGTGCTCGTAATCCATGAACTCCTGCATACGGGGCAGGTGAAAGGTGCGGGTGCGCAAGCCGTAAGTCATCACCCCGTTGTGGGCTCCAACCATGCCGGCAAAACGGCCGAACGCGATCAGGCGTTTCCCCCGAGCATTCGTGATCACCTCGTAGTCTACCAGGCGGATCTTATTCTTCAGAATAGCCTGCAGCAGCTTGCGGTTATGCTCCTGTTTCTTGATGGTATGGGAAAAGAAAAAGTAGGTTTTCTCCGGCTTCAGCATGGATACCGGCACCTCTTTCACGCCCAGCAGCACGTCACACTCAGACAGGTCTTCCTGCAATACAACTCCATGATCGGCGTATTCTTCATCTGTAAAGCTCCTGATGGGAGAAGGTTCTACCAGCACTTCCACTCCGGGGATACTCTGTACCCGGGCACATTGTTCCGGAGTAAGGGGCACCCGTTGATCGGGCGGGTCCTTGCGTTCGCGAATGACGCCTATCTTCATGCTTGCTTTAATCTGGTTAGGTTATGGGGTTGTGTAAAAAGTCCAACCAGTGATTTTGAGAAAAAATAATGTTTGGTTTGCCTTAGCTCAGCCCCTCTGACTCCCCTTAGGGAGAACCGCCCATGCTTTCAACCCAAACATTATTTTT
>JAGQXH010000226.1 GCA_020436695.1 Lewinella sp.
CGGCTCACCTCTGGTCGCGGTCCGGCTGCCCGCGCATCCGATGAGCCAGGAACTTTTGGCTCAACTCAATTTCCCACTGGCGGCACCCAGTGCCAATCCTTTCGGTTATATTAGTCCGACGACCGCCCAACATGTAGCCGATCAACTCGGTGAAAAGATCCCCTATATTCTGGATGGCGGCCCCTGTCGGGTGGGATTGGAGAGTACCATTGTCGGTTTGGAGGACGGTCATTTGACCGTATTCCGCAAAGGCGGGCTTTCTGTTGAAAAGATCGAAGCCGTTGCCGGGCCGGTGCGAGTTAGAGAACATTCCAGCAGTAATCCTCAGGCACCGGGTATGTTAAAGAGTCATTATGCGCCCCGCGTGCCCCTGTTGCTGGGTAATCTGCAAACGCTGCGGGAAGGAAGAGATCGTTTACGAACAGGCGTGTTGGCATTTCAGGAAGGACTACCCGACATCTATCCGGATCATCAGATCCTGCTGTCGCCGTCGGGCAAGCTGGAGGAAGCCGCACAACTGCTTTTCGCCTCCCTTCGCCGATTGGATGCCATGGACATTGACATTATCCTGGCCGAAACGCTGCCCGAAGAAGGCCTGGGCCGGGCCATTAATGACCGTTTACGGCGAGCCGGCGTACGGGAATAATACGGTATATTACGGTCCGGTAATATTCTTTCCACCATGCCCAAGTCCGTACATCTACATCAACTTATTAAAAGCCTGTCACCATCGGAAAAGCGCTACTTCCGGCTGTTCTGTCAGCATAACAAGAGCAAAGCGCTATATCAGCAGCTCTTTGACGCCATTGACCAACAGAATGCCTATGATGAGCAGGCCCTCCGAAAGCATTTTCGTGGTGAAAAGGCGATCCAACATTTTCATCTGACTAAGCGCTACCTGTACGATCTGATCCTGAAGTCTTTACGAAATTATCACAGTAGCATATCGACAAAGGTAGCAATACAGGATCAGCTCCGCACCGTGGAGATCCTGTTCCGAAAGGGACTTTTTGATCAATGCTTGGCCATTTTACAGACTGCGACCAAACTGGCCTCCCGCAGTGAGCTGCCCTATCTGGAATGGGAAATTGCCGACTGGCAGCGCCAACTCACGCAGGCCAAGTCTCCCGCTGATCTCCAGGCAGTGCGCATTTGCGTGGAAGCACAACGCAAAAGCTTACAGCGTATGGACCGGGAGAGCAGATTACGGGGGCTGATGCTGGGATTGGAACAAGACATTGCCGAAAAACCGAACGAACAATGGTACCTAAGCAACCGAACGTTATACGCCAACTGGATCTATTATCAGTCCTTCCAGGGAAAACAGGCTCAGGAACAGGCGCTGGAAGCTTTGCTTGCCGAGCTGAATCTTTGGAAAGATCAACCACATCTGATCCCGGAAAATCTACACTTATGGGCAACGACCCTGAATAATCTTCTGGCACTACTGGTATGGTCAGGTCGTTACGAAGAGGCCATGCCCTGGATCACACTTTCCAAAACCTATTTCAATCAGTTGAAGCGCATCGATCCTTCTTTGCTGCGGCTGATCTTACGCACTTATAATCTGGAGCTGGAAATTTATCGCTACAATCGGAATTTCCCGGCCGCAGGTGAAAGCATTCAGCAGATCAGGGCTTTTATGGAGCGGGAGCAGTCTAATATTCCTCCCGGTTATCTGCTGTCATTCTGGTATCAGTTTGCCTATCTGTATTTTCTACAGGCCAATTACACAGCCTCGCTGCACTGGATCAATCAAATGCTCAATCACAAATTTGAGTCTACCCGGGAAGACCTGAAAACATACGGTCACTGGCTTAATCTTATGGTCCATCTGGAATTGAAAAATTACTTTGTGCTTCGCTACTTCGTAGACAGTACCAAACGCTGGCTGATTAAAACCCGCCCGCTACAGGTATACGAAAAGGCGCTGCTTCGTTTTTTTTCGAAAGCTTCCCATTTGGGTGAAAGTGATCTACCGACTGCTTTTGCGGCGCTACACGAGCAGCTTTTTTCCGAAACTGCTCCAACTGCCGTTACCGAGTTGAAGCAGGAATATTTACCGATACGGGAATGGGTAGCGAGTAAGTTGCGACGGTGAGGTCACATAAGCCCATCGATAGAATTCTGATATTAGTAGATGGATGTGGCAGGAATAGATCACAGCGAAGTACATTTACATGTCAATCAATCGATGGAGACAAGCTCCCGGGCTAAAAAATGAAGATCTATGTTCCGCAACTTTTTCATTGGTATTTCTGCTTACAGTCGGGCCCTGCAGCTCATCAAGTCGATGCGACTCTGGTCTTTTTTTCTGGTCCCGGCGCTGATCAGTGTGCTGTTGGCAGGGATTATTTTCAGCGTCGCCTGGTATCTCGGCGATGATGTCGGTCGCTGGATATCCGATCTATATCCCTGGGAGACCGGACAGCAGACTATCCGCAGGATCAGTGTTTTCTTCGGTAGCCTGTTACTGGCTTCTGTAGGTCTGATCCTATACAAGAACCTGGTAATGGCACTGGCGTCTCCCTTTATGAGCAAACTCAGCGAACGTATAGAGAAAAGAAGTGGTTTATACGCAGTGTCGTCTCCTTATACCTCCGGGAGAATGCTGCGCGAGATCATTCGCGGACTCCGCATTGCATTGCGCAATATCAGCCGGGAGTTATTCTTCACTTTACTATTACTCTTGGTCGGGCTGATCCCATTCTTCAGTCCATTTGTTGTAGCGGGGATCTTTTTGATCCAGTCTTATTACGCCGGCTTCGGCAGTATGGATTATACCCTGGAACGCCATCTGAATGTTAAGGGCAGCATCCGCTTTGTACGAGATTATCGCTGGCTGGCCATTGGTAACGGCTCCATCTTTGTCCTCCTGTTGATGACGGGTATCGGGTTTCTGGTGGCCCTGCCGCTCAGCACGGCAGCGGCGACCCCAGAAGTACTAAAGCGGTTGACGGAGGATCGTTGACCATCAGACGTGCTTATCCCACAAACTTATAACCTACTCCCCGCACGGAAAGGAAGTACTCAGGATTCTTGGGGTCTTCTTCAAAATATTTGCGAAAGGAAAGGATGAAATTATCGATAGTACGGGTAGAAGGATACACATCATACCCCCATACCGACTGCAGGATCTGTTGACGGGACACCACTTCATTGCGACGGTCAACCAGCAACTTCAGCAACATAGCCTCTTTTTTGGTCAACGCGAAGGTCTTGCCGTTAGCAGTAGCTTCGTAAGTAACAAAGTTGATCCGGTTACCGCCGAACTCATAAATTTCCGGAGTATTCTCCGGCGACTTGCTGGTGCGACGGATCAGATTGTTGACGCGCAGTAGCAATTCTTCCAGATTAAATGGTTTGGTAATGTAATCGTCGGCTCCTCTTTTCAAACCGGAAATGCGATCGAAAGCCGTATCCTTCGCGGTAAGGAAGATTACCGGTAGATCCAGATTCGTCAGTCGAATCTGCTCGCAGATCTGAAAACCGTCCACTTCAGGAAGCATAACATCCAGCACTGCCAGATCAAAATGCTGTTCGTGGAAATGCTTGAGGGCATCCTTGCCGTTATTTGCGGCTACCACTTCATAATCTTCTAATTCCAGATTTAGCTTGAGCGATTCGCGTAAGCTTTCCTCATCTTCTACCAATAATATTCGAGCCATAGTCTATACATTAAGTCGTTACTTCAGTCTGGTGGGTATAGTGATCTTAAAAATACTTCCGTTGGGTTCGTTATCGCTGACCTCAATGGTACCACCATGGGCCCGGACGATCTCTTTCACTATAAACAACCCTAAACCGGTGCCTTTGGTTGTGCGGGTATCTTCATTACCTACCCGGTAGAACCGATCGAAAATGCGATCTTTTTCTTCGTTGGGTATGCCTATCCCATTATCAGCTATGGTGATCGTGCAATATCGAGCTTTCTGTACTAATTCCATCCGGATCACGGCGCCTTTACGGGAGTATTTAACCGCGTTTTCCAACAGGTTCCCCACCACGGAAGTCAATCCCATTTTATCCGCTTCCACGATCAGACCAGGAGCATCACTGTGGTAATGAAAATCCGCATCGGAGTGCCGCTCTTCCATTTTCCAGATCATATCCTGCAGAAATTCGTCCAGATTGAAGTGTTCGGCGTGAATTTGATAGGCCGTTTCCAGCTTGGCCGACAGCAAAAGGTCATTGACCAGGGTATTTAGCCGGTCGGCCTCCTGCAAGCCGCTGTTGGTGAGTTTATCCATCTGCTCGGGCAAGAGTTTCTCTCTCCGCTTTCGGATGGTTTCCAGTACCAGTTTAATGGATGCGATCGGTGATTTAAGCTCATGGGTGATGGACAAGAGAAAGTTTCTTCTTTGCTGTGTGGAGTGCACTTCTTTGTTGTACCCCCGGTTGATCAGCCAAACCCCCATGACCAGGCTGATCACAAAAAAGATGCCTTCGCCGGCCACCATCCACTGCTGACGTTCATAATCCTGCTCCAGCTGAAGATAATCTTCCGAACGGTAAAAATCGTAATCCGTCCTGATCCTTCCCTCGGCGATCATACCGATCTTCATCAGGTAGCTCTTGGCCTGAAAAGCGTCCTCCAGCGTTTTCCACAATAGAACCGACCACCAGGTGAAAGCCATAAGCATGTAGGCGATCACAACAAAGGAAAGGATGCGGAGGCGGATATTGGTCATTTTTATATGGTGATATTGTGATGTGGTGACGTGGCGATATGGTGATAATTTGGAAATAAAATGGCAGCTATATCACGAATTCACCCTCGCACTCTCTAATCATTTTCCAGCCGCTGCTTCAGCTGCTGTGCAACCATCCCCACCAGCAGTAATAAGGCCAAAAATAAAGCAATACGGGCAATCAGGTCTCCCCATTTAACGTAAAAAGTCAACTTATCGTTGAGGGTGATCTGACCGTTGAGGGTGACTGCTTCGTTATATTGAGCTTCCTGCACACGATCACCACGCTCGTTGATAAAAGCAGAATTACCGACATTGGCAGCGCGGCCAATGCTACGACGCGTTTCAATAGCCCGGAGAGAGGCAAAGTATAGATGCTGTAAATGACCGGGCGTATTATCCCACCAGCCGTCATTGGTCATGATAAAGGCAGCCTGTGCTCCCTGACGAACGTAACCTCCGAAATATTCCCCGTAAATGGATTCATAACAGATCACCGGGGCTACTCGCCCATGAGTACTTACCATTGGAGTGCGTTCCAGTTGAGCACCGAAGCCTCCGGTCGTACCGCCCAGTTGCTCTACCACCGGTTCCATAAAGAAAAACAACCAGGGAAATGGAAAACTCTCAGCTCCGGGTACTAGTTTTGATTTTTTGTAGAACTGTACCTCATCGGTGCCGATGATGAACTGCGCTGCGGCATTATAGGTTTCCAAAAAATAAGACCGGCCATTTACATCCGTGCGCTCCTTGGTTGCCCGGGTGTGCGGTTCATCCGTCGCCAGAATGTGATAAGCGCTCAGGCCGAAGATAAGGGCCAGGCCGGGCTGGGAGGAAAGTGCTTCTCGCAGGTGTTCTACCGGCCGGTATTCATTGAGCCGGCTTCGCTGCCCATAGCTGTCAAATACTGTTTCCGGAAGGACGACAAAATCGGTATTGGCCTGTAGGCCATTTCTGATCTGGTCGACCACAATATCAATCTGTTCCTGTTGGCGACCTCCGCCGTAGGAATCGTAATGCGGTTCAAAATTCGTCTGCACCAGCAATACATTGCGTGTTTCCTCTGATGGATGGTAGGTATAATATATTAACAAGCTAATCAGAATGGGCAACAGGATGAGTGCTCCGGCTCCAATCCAACGCCGTAGCGAAATTGCGGCACCGGCCTGACGTTGTTCCCACAACCGAAACAGCAAGACATTAAGGCCTAAGATCCACAATGAGCCTCCAAACACACCAGTATACTCATACCACTGCACGGTGGGATGCATCTGGGCGAAGACATTACCCAAAGTCAGCCACGGCCAGGATAGATCCCATTGCATATGCAGGTATTCAAAGCTCAGCCAGTAGGCGATAAAACTAACATAACCAAAGCGGGGCAAAACACGGACCGTACGCTGAAACAGCAATACTGGGATACACATTAACAGGGAGTTGACCACGACCGCAAACAGTCCGGCAGCCAGTGCCGTATTAGTCACCCAAAAGGTCGCCAGCGCATTCCAGAGAAAAAAAGACTGGTAAGCATAGGGAAACAACGATTGTTTCCTCCCCTGCTCCCGCTCGCCTTCGAGTTCGCGATGAAGAATAAAAAGTGGGATGAAGCCGATAAAGCTCAGCCAGGGAAAAGGTAATAAGCCGGGAAAGGAAAATGCCAGGATAAAACCACTCAGCGCCGAAAGGCAAAACTTGCGCCAGGGAATATCCTGCCCACGGCGCTGTTTGTTCCACCCGATAAACGTCACGATCGCCCCCCAAGCGAACAGATAAAGAAAAAACGGACGATATCCCCATAACTCCCGGGCAGCCGTGAGGCGCAGCATATCAAAAGCCAGCCAGCAGCTCAGGGCCAGAAAGATCACCGCGAGTGGGAATAGCCATTTGTTAGCATTTATTGTTTTCGGCATGGTATCGATACTAGGCTTCATAAAAAACTACGCTCCGCAAAAATGTTAAAATTTCGGCAGTCTTTCCGGACAGGTCTAGACGATTAACCAAATATTTGCAATTAATGTCTAAAAAGATAAATAAGCCCTGAGACGTTTAGACATTTAGTATTATTGCCATGTAAAGCTAAAGACTTGCCTCCCGGCCTTATGCGTCAGGAGGCTATGCTTCAAATTTATTAAGGCATTCCTTGATCAAGTCCTTAATTTTTCGCAAAATTCCAACTTCATATGTCAAAAAAACTGAAAAATACTTTACTTGGACTAGCCGCTGTTTTTGTGATCATGCAACTGTTTCAGATCGATAAAACTAATCCTCCGGTCTTGAAAGATCAGGACTTTATCGTATTGGCCCAGCCTCCGGAACACTTACAGCAGGTGCTGCGAGATGCCTGCTACGACTGTCATTCCAATGAAACGGCTTATCCCTGGTATACCAGTGTGGCCCCTATCAGCTGGTGGATACGTCGCCACATAAACGAAGGAAGGAAACACCTCAACTTTTCCGTCTGGGCGGAATACGATGCCGAAAAACAGGATCATAAACTGGAAGAATGTGAGGAGGAGGTAGAAGAAGGAGAAATGCCTTTATCTTCGTATACCATAGTCCACGGGGAAGCCAAGCTAAGCGAAGCTGACCGCCGGGAACTAGCTGAATGGTTTGCTTCCTTGAGATAAACTCACCCTTAGAACGTCTGGATACCCAATACCAAGCACCAAGTCCTAATATAATATGTTTGAGAAGTTAATACCCTACGACGTTGCCCACATTATCCTGGCAGACTATTCTGCCTATCACCGGGAATACAAGCGGATTACCAAGCGGGCTAAGATCCGGTTCGAAAGGAGAGACTGGAAGGGCATACAGGCCGATTCCAACGAGCGGGTAACCCTCTATCGGGACAGTGTTGGTGCGACCACGGAAAAAGTATTGGAGTTTCTGGGAGTGCGTCATCACAACCGGGATACCTGGAAACTGGTCAAACAAATGTTCACGGAGGAGATCTTCAATTTCAATAGCCGGAACATTGCCGAGACGTACTACAATTCAGTATACCGCCACAGTCATAAGGGCTTGAGCGTAGATGAAGAACTGATGTATGTGGAAGCCACCGGTACGTATCGCGAATTCAAATCCCGTATTCCCATCTATCATACCCTGCATCTGATCCAGCCCTTCCACCATACGATCCGGCAGTTATTTGCATTTTATCCTTTCGACGCTCCTTTTGAGGATCTGGACCGGGATGTGTTCTATGTTTCGGATACGCTGGAGCGGAAACTCAAATCACTGAATTTCACCGGCAATACTTCCCGGATCGAACTCTTGAAATCCATTTTCTTTCGGAACAAAGCCGCCTATATTGTTGGACGTCTGGTACTGAATGAACACATTCGCCCGTTGGTCATTCCGCTTCTGCACAAAGAGAACGGTATTTTTGCCGACACCGTCCTGCTGGAGAAGAATGATGTCAGTTCTATTTTTGGCTATAACCGCTCTTACTTTTTGACAGATACCGATATTGCCAGTGAAATGGTGGATTTTCTGCGCACCATTCTGCCCACCAAGAGCATGGGTGAATTGTATAACTCTATCGGATTCGAAAAACACGGAAAGACCGTCATGTTCCGCGACTTTCTCCGGCATTTGTTTATGACGGAGGATTCTTTCATCAGTGCACCGGGTATCAAAGGGCTGGTGATGATCGTATTTACACTTCCCTCCTACCCTTTTGTTTTCAAAGTGATCAAGGATAGATTCCCTGCACCGAAAAAAGTCACGGAAAAGGAAGTCAAGGAGAAGTACACCCTTGTATCATCGCACGACCGTGTAGGACGCATGGCCGACAGTCATATGTTCGAAAACTTTGTATTTGAACGTTCCCGTTTCTCCGAAGAATTGATCGAGGAACTTCTTGAAGATGCCCCTTCCAAGATCAAGCTAACCGATCAGCATATCGAGATCACCCATCTCTACGTGGAAAAACGAATGATCCCGCTCAACCTATATCTGGAAAAAGCCAGTCTGGAAGAAGCCGAAGATGTGATCAACGAATACGGCAAAGCCATCAAACAAATGGCGGCGGTTAACATCTTCCCGGGTGACATGCTCCTCAAAAATTTCGGTGTGACGAGATTGAGAAGAGTGGTATTCTATGATTACGATGAGATCGGTTTCCTGACCGATTATAATTTCCGGGTCATTCCCCCAGCCCGCGATCTGGAACAGGAAATGTCTGGAGAACCCTGGTACTCGGTGGGGCCCAACGACGTTTTTCCCGAGGAATTCCCCCGCTTTCTGATCGGCCGGCGAGAGATCCGGGAGATCTTTCAGCGCCTGCACGGCGATCTGTTCACCGCCAAATACTGGATCGGCGTACAGAATATGCTCAAGCGGGGAGAGCTGGTAGATATTTATCCTTACCGGCAACGCCTGCGCTTTTCCAAAGTTTATAAGGATACGCAATCCCCTTCTTAGACGGACGGCACTCCCTTGTCGTGCCTGACGCCCGCATATCGCTGAAGCTTTTGCGGAAGCATGCCGGCCGTCAGGCGCACTGAAAATCGCATCGTCCGTCAGTGCCTGCTCCATACACGCAGTGTCGGGGAGCGCAGTGAACGGTCGTCAACGAAGTGGCCGTGAAAAGTTAGTGTTTTATTTACAATTACTTAACACCGCTTTAATTCTCAGTTCATATAGTCGTGCGAATTTTGCCCCGAATTTGAAACGCTACTAACAAATCTAAGATCCTCCGAACCTACACCAATAGAACCTACCATAATCCCACACCTTTCGAGCCCTGAATGACTTAACAAAGAATTAATGTTCACGTAATCTTTGATTATTGCGTGGTAGAGACATTTGCGCCGAATTATGATCAACCAAAAATATCATTGTATGAAACTTAAATTATCGAGCTTATTTTTGCTCTTTGCTGTACTTCTTTATACATCCTGTAAAAAAGACGATCCGGCTACTACTTACGACCAACCTACTGTAACGGCACCTTCTGGTGTACAGAACGTAGAGAATGGAGCTACCGGTCAGTCTCTCACTTTCACCGTTAGCGTCGATGCTGCCTTGACTGCTACGTACACTGCAACCGGTTCTGGCGTAACGGTAACTAACGGTTCAGGTTCTGTAAGTGGCTCTTCTGTAACTGTCAACTATGACGCCGGTACAACTGCCGGTGCTGCGGCTATCACTCTGAAAGTAACTGACTCTGAAGGTCAATCTGATCAGGCTACTGCTGTGATCAACATCGCTGAAGATCCCAATGAAATTCTGCTGACCAGCAATATTACGGCTGATGCAACCTGGACGGCCGACAAAACCTACATCCTGGGTGGCCGTATTACCGTTGTAGACGGTGTAACCCTGACCATCGAGCCGGGTACCGTGATCAAAGGCCAGGCCGGTGCTGCAGCTAATGCTACGGCGCTGCTGATCGCCCGTGGGGGTACGATCATGGCTGAAGGTACAGCTGAACTGCCGATCATTTTCACCTCTGTTGCCGATGAGATCACCGGTGAAGATATCGCTGCCGGCAACTACGCCAGCCCGAACCTCGATCCGGTAATCAACGGTCTTTGGGGTGGTGTGATCATTCTGGGTAAAGCCCCGATCTCTGCTTCTAATGACAATGACGAAGATGTAAGTGAAGTTCAGATCGAAGGTATCCCGACTTCTGATACCAATGGTCTGTACGGTGGTGATGATCCCGCCGACAACTCTGGTGTATTCAAGTATGTTTCCATCCGCCACGGCGGTACTAACATCGGTTCCGGTAACGAGATCAACGGCCTGTCTCTGGGTGGTGTTGGTAGCGGTACGGTTATCGATAATGTGGAGATCGTATCCAACCAGGATGATGCTATCGAATTCTTCGGTGGTACAGTAAATGTTACCAACCTGATCTCCTGGAACGTTGGTGATGACGGTGTTGACACCGACCAGGCCTGGGCTGGTACGTTGGACAACTTCGTAGTAATTGCACCTGCAGGTCACTGCTTCGAGCTTGACGGTCCGGAAGGAACTGCTCATGGAAGTCATACGATTAAAAATGGTCTGGTTATTGCCAGTACGGCTGATCGTCCGTCTGAAGACCTGATCAATACCGATGCTAATACAGAGGTTACCCTGGAAAACATTTTCATTACGGGTATTAACGACGGACAGATGATCAACCGGATCACCGCTCCTCTGGTATTCTACACTAACATCATGTTGGATGTTCCGGCCGACGAACTGGGCAGCCACGTAAATGGCACTCCGATCCCTGCAGGTATCGTTGCCGGTGGTGCACCCACTGCTGACCTGACCGGCTTTAGCTGGACCTGGGCAGTTGAAAGTGGTACACTGGACGGTTTTTAAGATAGTCTCTTAATATTCCGAGGGGAACTCAATAAGTAATTTGACGGAAATAAATGAAC
>JAGQXH010000227.1 GCA_020436695.1 Lewinella sp.
ACCAGATGAATAGTAAAAAAGATATTTTTTTCATAAAAGCGCCTGGTTAAGTAAACACATTTGCAAAAATACCGTACAATCGCATTGGAATCATCACAAAACTTTCACAGTACACGTAAACACGCTATTACAATATTGTCTATATTCAGCTCTCTGTGATTTATTTTACGATTGTAGAATAGTGATGTTTCAAGCACTAAAATCATAAATGATGATTAATAAATGATGATTGATGTTTGCCTAATGGGCAATGTGCTCATCAATTATCATTTATCAAACATCAATCATTAATTATAGCCACATGCAAAGCCTCGTCGCTAAATATGCTCACCTGTTAGTCAATTACTGTGTAGATATTAAGGAGGGAGATAAGCTGTACATCCGGTCGACAACCCTGGCTGAGCCACTTATCCGGGAGATCTACCGTTATGCCCTACGGGCGGGCGCCATGGTGGAGGTGGAACTTGATTTTCAGGAGAAAAACCGTATTTTCATTCAGGAAGCACAGGAGGCGCAGTTGAATTACGTGCCCTTACTGCAGCAAGAAGCAATGTACCATTTTGATGCCTATCTCTACATCCGGGCACCATTCAATCTGGTGGAAGATCAGAATAATGATCCTCAAAAAGGGCGTATCCGGCAGGAAGCCCTGAAAGGCATCAACCAGGCCTACTTTGACCGGACAGCCACCCGCGAACTCAAGCGGAATCTTTGTCAGTATCCCACACAGGCGGCTGCACAGAACGCAGGTATGTCACTGGAAGCCTACGAGGATTTTGTGTACGGCGCCTGCAAACTTTATGAGCCGGACCCCGTTGCCGCCTGGATCGATGTGCGACACAAACAACAAAATGTCGTTGACCTGCTGAACAGTCGAAAACAGGTACGTTACGTGACAGAAGATACGGACATTACCTTTTCCACAGCGGGCAGGATCTGGATCAATTCGGACGGCCAAACCAATATGCCTTCCGGCGAAGTGTATACTTCACCAGTAGAAAATTCCGTTAATGGTCACGTCTACTTCTCTTTTCCGGGGCTGTATATGGGGCATGAAGTGGAAGGCGTTCACCTTTGGGTGAAAGATGGTTATATCGAAAAGTGGGAAGCGCGTCGCGGTAAGGAGTTCCTGGACCGGATCTTCGCGCTGGAAGGGACCAGGCGCTTCGGCGAGGCGGCTATCGGTACAAATTACAACATCGACCGCATGACCCGAAATATTCTTTTTGATGAAAAGATCGGGGGGACGGTGCACATGGCTATCGGTCAATCCTACAAGCAGGCAGGCGGCAAAAATGAGTCGGCCGTGCACTGGGATATGATCACTGAAATGCGTAACGGAGGGGAGATTTTTGCGGATGATGAAAAAATTTACGAAAATGGCTATTTTTTGATTTAAGCTCGAAAGAGCTACTATATTTGCTGACTGGACCTTATTTTTGTCGGAGCAAACGCCCCCGAAAAGGATAATTGTCCTAAATTGCAGTTTGTTTAGAATAGAGTTAACTACGAAACCAAATTTTCAAATTACTTAACATCCTCAAACCGTGAACAGTAGTACAGTAGCATTTTTAGAATTAAAGTATGGCAACATTTACGGAGGATACCCCAACTTCTATGCGATCAGTGAAATTGCACTTCTCGTTTTTGAACAAGGGACTAACAGGATCTTCCTGGAGAGTTGGATCAACAATGCCAACGTAGAGATCGTAAGTGTTTTTTCACAGGTAAATGACCTCGGACACACCGTAGGACGCGGTAAAGAGGTCGTCAACTTAAGAACCCGACGCCGGAAACCTTTTGATGAAGAATACCGACTGGATGAGAGAGCTTTAAAATTCTCTTTTAATCAGCTTCGCCCCACTAAAATGCCGATCCGGAACTTTCTGCTGAAGAATTTCCGGAAATACCGTTTTAGAGACATCATCGTTTTCGACGGTCGCCGGGATATCTTCCTTTGTGAAAGAGCCGGAGCAGACTTCCGTCGGTACAACATTATTGACATTCAGAAAGACCTCAATAAGGAAACCGACTATTTGTTCTCCCTGAATAAATTGTCGGTGGTGATCAACTTCGATTATGATCGCTCTTACCTGCGTTCCAATAATCTGGAGTACTGGTTGCACCCTATTGCCGCCCGTCAGATCATGCCGAAATCAGCTGCTTACGATGCAGCCCGTCTTATGATGGTCTACAATGAGTATACCGATCATCATGAAGACTTCATGATGAAAGGGGCTTTGCTGTTGAACCGGATACAGAATACCAAGACTCAGGAGTAGTCCCCTCTGCCTTTGGCATCTCCCCCTCAGGGGAGACTGGTACGAGCAGTGAATACGAGGGGATTTATTCATTCGGTGCCGGGCGATTGGTATTCGGGCTCCCTGTTGAAACGGGGTAATTTTAAACTTCATTGACTGATTGCAATGGCTGATATAGTTAGGTTGTGACTTAACCATATCAGCCATTGCAATTTGTGGGCCTTCCTAATGTATGAACTTCCGTTAATCCATTCCATCCGCTCATGTTCATTCAGAAGAATTTATTGACCGTCATAATTCCTTCCGCTCCAATAGTCATGGCCATGCCCAGTTGGATCGCTACGTGGTGTTGGCTGCGTACGTTCTCTTCACCTTTCTTACCGCTACCCAGGTCCATCAGATCATAGAAACCGTTGACGCCGGCAAAAGCGCGCATATTCTTGAATAGCTCCTTGGAGATTTTTACGCCTGCTACCGGACCGGCGTGAAAGACCCGCCCGCCTACATCTTCAGGAAGTAGTATACGGCTGGTTTCGGCCAGTTCCTGTAGTTTGATCAACTGGGAAGCCGTGAATTCATTTTCATCGGCAATGCGCTTGATCTCGCTGTTGAGATGAGTGAAAAAGCCGGCTTCACTTTCCGAACGCCGGAAACTCCAGTCGTAACCAACACGGGCACCCGCATAGATCTCATAGTCGAAACTGCGGGCAATACTGTTGCCGCCGGCTCCGTAGTTCGTTTTCGCCAGGTTCATGTAGTAATCCACATGCAGGTTCATGCCGTTGCCGCCTTTGAAGAGGCCCGGCCCGAGGGCCAGTTCGAAGAAGTGTCTTTGCAGGGCCCCGTCGGTAGATTCTCCAAAGCCGTAGCGCACGAAGAAGGAGACGACTGTATTGTTGTAACCATTCTTACCGAACTCCTTACCCAGGTCAATATCGTTGATGGGCTCGGATTCACCCTGTAGCAAAGCTTCCAGATTGGCACCCAGCTTGATCAGGTTCCACATCGCTTCGAAATGGGGATTGGAAGACAGGCTGGCCCGATCGTCCAGGGCAAAAATACCCGAAAACCGGGCACCTACCTCCAGGATGGCATCATCGAGCAGCAGCACATAGCGGTTTTTCTTTTTGTTGTGATAATAGTCCTCAACCGTCTGGCCGAAACCGAATGACAGGAGGATGAGGCTCAGGAGGAAAGTTAGTACAAATCTTTTCATAAACATCAGGTTTTATGATGTGTTGATGTGTTCTGGTGTTGATGTGTTTGGGTGTTGATGTGTTTGGCTGGGGGCAGCCTGCAACACCTAAGCACGTGAACACGTCAATACATTATTTACTAAGAATATTCCAACGGCCACCCAGAAAGCCATAGGCCGAGAACATCGGCTTTGTGCCCCGCACGGCCATGTGTTTTTGCAGGCTAAGTTCTGCTCCGGCTACCACGGAAAATCCGCTTCCGAAATTGACTTTGGCTTCTGCCCGCCCGAGCCAGCCGAAAGAAGGTACAATGCGCGGATCGCGAAACTGACCGAATACCACGTTCTGTATGGCTTCGGCAATCTCATCCGTCACACCTTCCACGGAGGCCAGAAGGCCGCCTTCCAGTAGTTCATCGATCTTTTCGCGCACGAACAGTATGTTTCCCAGATCCACTACCGGCGAGGGATCTGCCGAAAAACGAAGACCGGTGGTCAGTTCGTAATCGATGGTATTGTTATCTCCCCACTCCAGGAGCAGGTGATCCGGTAGAAAGAGCTTTTTTAAATGGAGATAGGCCTCCAGTTCATAGCGTTTGTCAAAAAAAGGTTCTACTCTTTTGGCGTCGGCCAGCGCTACTACGGCCAGGTGTTCACTCAGGCCCTCCGCATCACCCGATAGCGACAGACGGAGTGCTTTCCACTGGTTTTTCAGTTTTTTGGATTCCAGTGGTGTGGTGATCCTGGGGTCGGAAACGGTAAAACTGACGCCCAGGAAACGATAACGTGCAAAAAAGCGGGCCGCTTTGACCGACCGGCTCAGTTGCTTGGATACCTCCTGGTCGGCCAGATCGATACGCAGGCCCGGGAAGAGGTCTCTTACCCAGCGGGGTGCATTGATATTGGCATCCGTAAAAGCTTTATCTACATCCTCTTCGCTCAGTTCTATTTCAGAAAAGCCGACGATCTGCGACAGGTCTCCGCGGAAAGTGGTGTAAGCCGGACCAATGGTCGTTTCCATGCCGATCTCCAGATGCTGGGCCGGGAGGCTGCTTACTGCCAGAATGATTAAAACAAGAGTTGCTATCCGCTTCATTTATATTTTTTAGTCATTTTCAGAAGTAAGGGTAAACCAGGGTATTCATTCATCGTACTAATGTGACGCTGCCTTTCTTTTGCAGCAAAAATCCGTTCCCGAACCGGATCGCCCCGTGGTACACATAGATGCCCTGAGGCATGTCCCGTCCCGCCCGTCGTCCGTCCCACCCCAGTCTTTCTTCATTCAGCGGCAGATTGTCGGTACTGAAGATCAGGCCGCCGTTGCGATCGAAGATGTGTAGGTATTCGATCACTTCGCCGGAACCCAGATCACTGAAAAAGGTAAAACCATCATTTACGCCATCGCCGTTGGGCGAAAACACATCCGGCACGTAAATGTCTCCAAGTACGATTGTCAGAGGCACGGCGGCTACGGCCCGGCACCCCTGTGCATCTTCCACCACCAGGCGGATATCCATATTCTGCGTAGCGGTAAATTCGGTAGCGGGGCCTCCGGTATCGATGATATCCGGCACCCACTGGTAGGCAACGATCTGGCCAATGGTTTCGGCCTGCAGGGAAATGGGCGTGTTGGGGCGAACATCCAGGCGATCGAACGGCAGACTCACGCCCATGGTATCCGGCGCCGGGATAATGAGCGTCTGAGCCTGTACACAGCCCAATTCATCCTGTACTCTTACCTGATATTTGCCGGGAGATAAGCCCTGAAATTCCGGCGAGAAACCGTATGTCTGTCCGGCATCAATAGAAAAAATAACAGGTAGGTCCGGGTCAGCCATTTGTACCAGGAGACTGGCACCTTCACCCGGGCAGGCTGCCTTTTCCAGTACCAGTTCAAAAACCGGGCCTTCCGGAGCCGGTACAGAAATATCGGTTACTGTCCGGCAGCCGACCGCGTCGGTAATGCTCAGTTGAAAATCTCCACCCTCGGCACTGGCTATTTGATCTCCGATCTGTCCGTCAGACCACGTATAAGTATAATCCGCCGGAAAAAGATAGACCCGTGTGCTATCGCAATTGGGTTCAATGATGTATTCAAAATCGGGTAGAGGCGCACCTTCGATCAGAAAACTAACCTGCACCGGGCAGTTGTTGGTATCCACTGCATCGAAGGTGTAATTTCCAACGTCTGTGGGTTGAAAATCAATGATCTGGTCCTGTGCCAGCGTTGTACCCGTAGGATGGCTCCAGGTATAGCTGAAGAAATCGGAAATATTAGACAACTCCAGATAGAGTGTATCACCGAAGCAGGGAGTGTTGCTGGTTAATTGCGGTTCCAGCGGGATGTTCACAACCAATTGCAGCGTATCGGTATCCTCACAGCCTTCTGCGTCGAATGCATGAAAAATATAGTGGCCGGCATCAGTAGATTGGGCCGAAGCAATGTTCAATTCGTTTCCGTTGCCGATCGGGTTGCCGTTAAATTCCCAGAACTGATCCATTCCACCGCTGCCGTTTAGCTGGACGACATCTCCCATGCAATGGGTGATATCCGGCCCGGCCATGGCAAACGGAGGATTTTCGATCAATATGGAATCGACGATGGTGCAGCACTCATCGCTTATCTCAAAATAATACATGCCCAGGTTACCGCTCAGTCGCCGGGTAGCCTGCTGCCCGTCGGAACTCCAACCTTTATGGTCGTACCAGCGTACGGCGGCACCTGGAGCAATACAGGCAGGATCGATGCTTGCCTGTAGATATAGACTGTCCGTCTGACAATCGAGCTGACTGCTCAACTGCGGTGCACAGTCGCCCAGAATGACCGGGCAATGAATATAAGTGGCAAATTCTGTGCTGGCAGTGTTGGGATTACTGTATACACTGTATTCCACATACAGGCCGATGGCACAGGCCGGCATCGTCCCACTAATGCGGCCTACTCCGGCCAGAGTTTGGAGGTTGCCCGGCAGCTGATAGCCCGGCTGCCCGTAAGATTCCAGCCACATGTTCATGGTAGCCTCATCGGGCACACCGGAAACCTGTAGTTCTCCTTCATCCACAAAGGCAAAACCTTCCACACAATCGGCACAGCTGCCGAATTCAAGACTACCCATCTCTTTTAGAGAGCTGTCCGGGAGAATAGCGAAAACGCGGGCCCGGTCGGTTTGCTGACCGCCAAAGGCATTGATATCGATGTAGAAAGCACGAACCTGATTCAGTTCGGTGAAGTAAGATTCGTAAATAAGTGTATCCCGGTTCTGGCCGTTGTCCTGACCTCCCTTCTGTGGGTCCACATACGGGAAGTCGCACTCATCCAGATGAATGGCGTTTTGCCCCAGTAGTGGTTGATACCCAATTCCCAACACGGCAGCTATTAATAGCCTTAAACCTATTCGCAACATATGCTGATACACTCCATTAAGCACCGAGAGCCCCTCTGCCTTCGGCATCTCCCCGGAGGGGAGACAGTAAACCTAAAACCTGGAAGGCAGATCAAAACTTATCCCTACCTTTTGGTGAAAGGTAGTTATCAGAGATCTGTGGATTACTGTTACCGATTTGAAATAGCCCTCCAGCACATTTTTAAAGCACTCGGGTTGTTTGCAGCAAAAACCGTACCGAATGTTTTAAATTAGTTCAAAAAATCCAAAATGTTTGGCCGTTTTCAAGTACACTCCATCGGTTTTGGAATGAGCATAAGGTTCCAAGTGGTAAGTATTCTGTAGAAGAACCAAAGAATCAGGTCAAAATACCCTGATGTATAGGGTGGGAAACCGGGGGGAAGTTCAGCAATTTAATACCGTTCAGAAAGTAGTTTGAAGAAATTGTCTTACTAGATGTATTAGATAAGGTGCAGTAGGAGATTATGATGGCAGCGAAAATAGGATTTTTTATTGATTTAATTTATATGTATTGATGTTTTAACTAAACGTATTTTTGATTTTGTTTTTCTTCTCAATTACAATTGCTCAGTGTTTTCTCTTATTTTTGGGAAATAATCCCAAACTCCATTGAATTGATCCTTTTTATATATAAAGGCATTCATAGGTCTTTTTTTTCGATATTTAAAGGCTTTATGGCCGGCTTTTTAGCCTGTGCCTTTGCTGTATTTCTGTTTCTGCACGATCAACTGGAAGGGGAAGACCTTCCCGTGATACAGGAATTCACCAATGCCTATCGGGTAGGCATGGCCAGTCTGGAAAGCATCAGCACCCAGGCTATTGATCACTTCTATGAGAAAGCTCCGTCCGAACGCCTGTCATTACTGCGAGAAAACCTGCCCGGTTCATCCCTAAACAGCTCTGTAAATAATCACTTAACTCCCCTGCACATTGCGTCCAGTTGGGACCGCTTAGCTATTGAGCGAAAACTGGAGGCTGCCGGGTTTAAGGGGAGCAAAAAAAAGGGCGTCCAACGGATACTGGATTATATCGAAAAACACCAGAGGCTGGCCCTGCAGGATATGCGGTCGACGAATATTCTGGCCAGTATCAAACTGGCGCAGGCCATTCTGGAATCAGGCGCGGGCCGCTCCAAACTGGCAAAAGCGACCAATAATCATTTTGGCATAAAGGCTGTGGCCGGAAGCAGTGCCCGGAAAAAGATCCGGGAAGGACATTACGGTGAATTGCAGGATAATGAATTTATCCACCAGTCTCCAGCTATAGGTGCCTACCGGTTTCACGATGATCACCGGTACGACCGGTTTGAAGTCTATGAGACTGTTGGAGACAGTTATCTGCGGCACAATCAACTGTTGACCCGTCCCTGTCAGCCGGGAAAGAAAGGCTGCTACTCCTGGATCTGGGCAACATACCGGGTGGGAGATGATGTGGATATTACAGAGCCGGCACTGCGCTATCAGCGGTCTTCCGGCATTGCACCAGAGGATTTTTTTAATGGAAGGACGGTGGTCCCATATTATGCGGCGGCGGCGGCAGCGCTGAAGATGACCGGATATGCTACCAGCCCAACCTATCATAAAAAGCTGTTTTATCTGATCGAAACTTATGAGCTTTGGCGGTTTGATTTTGATCTGATAGCGGCGGTGGAGAGGAGTAAGGCCCCCTCTTCCTCCGGCATCTCCCCCTCAGAGGAGACAAGGCAAGACAAGTAATAGTATTGACGTTCGGAATCGAGCCCGAAAAGTGTGAAGGCAGATTAAAGAATATCTTTTTTTTGTAGGGAAGGTAGTTTTGAGGAGTGAGCAAATGAGTCTGAGGGGATTACGACTTGGGGATGAGTTAAATGTGTTCGTGTGTTCGTGTGTTCAGGCGTTCAGTGATTGACTAATAATCGGGCTATTGCTGATAATTCGGATCGAGAGTGTTCATGTGTCCATGTTTTGATGTGCTCACGAGTCAAGTAAGTTGCTGGAAATTAGCATTTTACTTGCAATGCAATAAGAAGGAGACACAGTTAATTGGACACTCCCTCGGATCATATTTGAGTACGCTCGATGATTCTCCAGACACCCCAGCACCTGAACACATCCACACCTGAACACACGAACATACAAATCGATTATCAAAACCTATTTCAATAATATCTAACAAATTTTGTTCTTATGAAAAATTCTTACCCTCGTAGAAACGGAACCAGCCCGCTGACTGTACTGGGCTTCGGATTTGCCATTGTAATGACCATTGGCTTTTTGAAAAATAACGGTTTCAAACTGACCCGTGGGGACGTTGATGTTTTTTCCGGCACGCCGGGCGTTATGACTGCTAATGTAGCCGGTACTCCAACCCGTTCGGATAGAGCGGATGAGATCGTACTGGACAACCGGAAAACCGATGATTACGACGGGCGCAGTTATGATAATTCTGATGCTTATCGCTCCTCTTCCAGTCAGCCAAGAGCAGCGCGGGCGGTTCGGTCCAATGTAAATGCCGATGAGTGGATCGCTGAATTCCACAGCGCTGCTGTCAGTCAGGCCGTGAGCCGGGGAGTTCCGGCGGCTTTATCACTGGCCGTGGGTCTTGATCAACTGGATCGTGGTGTCAATATATTGAACTGGACGGATTTTGTGGAAAAAGTGATCGATCCGCTGGCTCAAACCAAGCAGCGTGCTTCTGGTGATATTCGCAGCAGTTATTTTAAATATTCAGCCAACAGTGAATTGTGGGCAGAAGGCTTGGGTGCCCTGGGTAAATATTCCGAAAAAGAGCTACAGGCAACCATGAAGCAGTTTGCACTGGCCGCCTACGATGAGCAGGTGCGTAAAGCCCTGGTATCTTCCCGTCACACGGGTGATGAAGCAACGGAAGAGCAAGCTGCCTATGTAGCCGAAGAGATCACGTCCGGTATCCGTCAGGAAAAGCGCGAACGACCCCGCGCAGAAACCGTAGCCATCGGAGGGCATGCAGCCGATCAGGTGCGAGAAAAAGACGAGCAGGCCTATTATGATGAATTTGTCGGCCGGGAAGTGGCCCGGGAGATTGCTCGTGGAAAGCTGAAAAACGGTAAATACATCGGTGAAGCCGACATGAACCGGCTCATTGAAGAAACCAATACTGAAACAGAGGAAGTTGTTAAGCACCGGCTGACCATACCGGGCCGCAAGATCAATCGCGAACATCCGGATGCTGCACAAATGCTGGATATCACTAAAAAGGAGAATGCCGCTGCCCGGGAAGAGCTGTATCAGCAAAAATTGCGGGAAAACAAACTGGATAGTCGCAGTAAAAAGAATCAGTAAGGAGAGCCGTCAGACACTCAAAACTAGGAGGGAAATTTTTCATAAGCTGAATATGGAACATTCCGGAGCTTTGCAAGAAGCAGTGCTCAAACTTTGTGAAGATCCGGAATGATCATATTCATTATTAATCGTCATTTGAGATCCGAAATATGGAAGTCGGTTGCAGGAAAAGGAGCATGGCTGGCCATTTTGCTTTTTTTCGGTGGGCTTTGTTTTTTTTTGAAATACGGTCTTCCATTTGTCATACCGGCAAGTGAAGCTGCCTGGATATCCGGAGGGCTGTTCTTTTTCGGTCTGTACTTATCCGCCCAGTTTCTTGCAGCCGCTATCGATCTGCTCCGAGGAACTTATAAGGCCACGCTGGTGAATTTTTTACACCTGTGGCGGTCCTATCTTTTTCTGACGCTCATCCATTTGCTGATGTGGGTCATGGCCATCCCGCTTTTCCTGTTTCTATTCATCGCCGGGCCGGTTGTTTTTCTCGGCGGATTGATCGCTCTTGGCTTGCTGTTCATTTATCTTCTGCAAACGGTATTGGGTTTCGACCTGGTAGCCCGCCCACCTGATGGCAGGGAGGCCATATGGTCAACGTTATTTCTGCTTGCCGGTGGATTGCTGATCTTTTTGCTTTCCCGCCTGATGAAACATAATTACGATCCGATGGACCGGCTTGCTGATTTCTATGTACGGTCTATTTTACAACCGGCACAGGAAAGAAATGAGCGCTGGTTGGAAGGGATGGATCGCTGAGCCTAACCAAAACTCCACTGTAAAAAATCGAACATGGCCTGCGCCCACGTCCCGGGATGATGCTCACATCCCTAGATTTCTAAATAACGGATATCCGGCCCCTGGAGGTAGCCCAGTTTTTCCAACTCGATTATCAGGTC